>JALOTO010000094.1 GCA_025457845.1 Thermoplasmata archaeon
CGGTGGCGTGGTCGAGGGCCTGAGGGACGTCAAGTCCAAGGACTCTCCGCCGGACTCCAAGGTCAAGAAGTCCAGCTGAAACCCCAACGCCCCGTGATCACATCACGGGGCATTCCGATTTTCATCCCTCAGCTTGCAGCGGGCTGCCCGTCCATCACTTCTTTCTGCGGATGACCACCACTACTACCACAGCGACCAGGACCAGGATGAGCAGGAGGACCAGGAGCCCCCCTGCGTTGAACTCCTCCGGGGTCTCCTCGGCCACCGCGATGTTCGTGTAGGCGGTGTAGGTCGGGTCGTGCACTATCCTGTACCCTTCCCACTCGGGGAACGAGACGGCGTACCACAGCGGATGCGCGTTGAACCCGTCCTCGTTCGTCGGCAGGAGGCTGCGGTTCGCCAGGTCCAATGGCCCGTCGTAGTTGGCCTGGACGTAGTCGCTGAGCGCGTACGCGAAGATGCTCATGCACCCAGCCGCGAAGCCCAGCTGCCAGGCTACGAGCAGGAGGTCGACCGCCTGGACACCGATGATCGCGTTCAGGGCGTCCTCCCCCTCGCGGACGGTGGTGTCCGTGTCCTCGTCGATGAGATCGAAGGTCCCCCTGGTGCCAATCTTCATCGCGCGTTCGTCGTCCCCGACCTTGAGGACGATGTCCTCGTCGAGGGGAGCGGTGATGTCCGGGTCCAGGGTCGTCCCGGTGGTGTTCCCGTCGGCACCGACATAGTTGGAGGTGAAGACGGTGACGAAGTGGACGACACTCAGCCCGAAGTTGTCAGGAATGTCATCGGGGTCGGCGGGGATCGGTATGCCGAGGAGGAACAGCCAGAGGTCCGTGACCTGCCCTATCGTGTACCATGTCTCGGCCTTGACCTCGCCGGTCTCCTGGTCGACCGTCACCTCGTAGGTGACGGAGAACTCGCTGAACTTGGCCAGCCACCCCGTCTTCAGGATGGCGCTCGCCAGGTAGTTCGGCGTGATGATCGCGTACTGGTTCAGGTACTTGATTCCGAACCGGTAGTGCCCCTCTCCGAGCTTCTCCACTGGCTGGACGACCGCCTCGGGGACGTAGTCCTCATCGACCAGGGAGGCGACCCCGAAGGGAATCACATGGGAGACGTCCTCGTTCCCGGGGTCAGGCAGCCCGTTCTCCCCGGGGCCCGACCCGTTGTACGTGTCGTTGAACACCATGAGGAATGCGAGTATGGAGGCGACGAAGACCTCCCTGTTCTCAGGGGTGTAGTAGTGCATGCCGAAGAGCTGGAACGGGACAGTCCCGACGCCTTCGTCGTTGCTGACCTCGTTGAGGGCCAGCATGAACGCCTGTACATCCTGCGTGTTGACGTATGATGCGGAGAAGGTCAGGTTGTCCCCTGCTTCGTTGGTCACCTCAACGGACTCGTTGGTCCAGTACTCCTCCTCGAACGTGTGCCCGAAGACCTCGGCCTCGTCTCCTTCGTTCCACGTGACGGGCGGGAACGCGCTCGCGCTCGAGACAAGCAACAGGCACGACAGCATGCTCACTATGACTGCAAGTACTCCCTTCACCTGCATCACCATCCGTGAGGCCAATCGCGCTCGCGGATATTTTAGCCCTTCCAAGTATGGCCCCATCTCCACGCACCTCAGACAGATTTATCGAATCCATCTGCCTCCACCCTCGCATGCTCCCTCGCGTCGTGATGCACAACCTAATGAGCCTGGATGGCAGGCTCGACTTCGTTCCCGCCGATGTCGGTCTCTACTACGAGCTCGCCGCGAGGTGGAAGGTCAACGCGATCCTGTCCGGCAGCGGGACCGTCCTCGCAGCGGCGGACCAGATCGCGTCGTCCGCGAAGGACTCGGAGGCAAGCAGGAGCAAGGACCCTCGGGACCGGAGGCCGCTCTTGGTCGTCCCGGACAGCAGGGGCAGGGTCAGGGACTGGATGCCATGGTTGGATCAGCCGTATTGGCGCGATGTCGTGGTCCTCTGCTCGGACAGCACTCCTGGCCCTTACCTGAGGCGGTTGGAGAGGGATTCGATAGACACAATCGTGGTCGGCAAGGGTCGTGCCGACATGCGCAGGGCTCTCGAGGAGCTGAACTCGAAGTACGCCGTAAGGAATGTCCGACTGGACAGCGGTGGCACGCTCAACGGCGTGCTGCTGAGGGCGGGATTGGTGGATGAGGTCAGCGTCCTGGTGCACCCGGCCCTCGTGGGCGGGACGAGCCCGAGCTCCGTGTTCACCGCGCCCGACCTGTCGTCAGCCTCCGGAGTGGTCGATCTGAAGATCAAGCATGTCGAGAAGCTGCGGTCTGGCTATGTGTGGTTGAGATACACGGTCGTCAGATGATGCGCATGCGTGTGGTCGCGACGTCGACGCTGACTGATTCTCGGCGCGCTGCCTGGTACGCCTCCCTAGGAGGGCTCATCGAAGACACTGGCTCTTCTCTCGCGCTTGACCGCTGCTCGGATGAGCATGTAGTAGGAAGTCAGTGAGAGAATGGACGTGATTGAAACCATGATGATAGACGTGATCCAGGGTGTGCGCTCAGGAAAGACCACCCATCCTCCGGAGACGGTAGTCTCCCAGTCAGAATCAACACCTCCGTCAGATTGCAGGACGAATGTAACGACCGTCCTGATTGAGGGTATGTCCGTGGCGGAGAATTCCCTCGGATCCGAGAGGACAAGAATATACTGGACATCATCCTCGAATGCTGATTCGTTGATGGGTGCCAGCACAATCTGGTCTCCGAGGGTACAGTAACCGTCGCCGCCCCAGTCGACCACGGTTAGACGGAGTTCGACATCTCCAAGGTCCTTGGGTTCGAAGGCCACCGCAGTCCAGGCACCATGTTCCCAGATGTCGGTTGTGAGATTCCACTGCACCTGGTTCACCCCGTCGCTCACGCTGATTCTCGAGTTGTCCCAGTCATGTCCCATCCTCAGCTCGCCCATTGACAAGAGGACCCCATCGCCGACTCTTCGCGCGGCCCCGTCATCCTGATAGGAAAAGGCTGCCGCGTACGCGATTGACGCGACCGCGAATACCGCAACGAGCCTGGCGGTGGCCTTCCTGCTCGGCCGCCTCACGACAGCGAAGACTTCGCGCGGTTTGGCCCATGAGAGCCGCACGACGCGGTTCTTCGACACCCGTGTGCGCGCGAAGGTGAGTGCCCGTGAGGACCACCAGTTGTGCTTGGTTCCGTGACCGGGTCCCGTCGGCGACACCAATCCCGCGATTACGACTGCCGTCGATAGTATCGCAACGAAGACGCCGATGGAGAGACCTGCCTGCATGACGCCGCCTGAAGTGAAACGCTCTTCTCTCAGGACCTCCTCAGAGTAGAACATGGCTAGGCCAATGGCCTGAACGATCCCTCCGGATGGGACGGCCAGTGCCATGATGGTCCCCGTGGTGAAGATGATGAGCGCGGTGTGTATGCTACCCAGGGACCAAGAGCCCCCGTCTTTCAGCACGTCCGCTGCGCTCCAATCCACGCTCGAGAGCCCCTCTGCGGTCCACATCCACGGAAGGAACAACGCCGCCAGGCCGACGACCGCCCCCAAGATGCAGAGGAGGTTCACTGAGATGGTCTGGACCTCGTCTGAAGACGTGCGTTCCGATGATCCATCAGTTCTCCAGTCTACGCACTCCGTCGGAGCGTGACCGTCCAAGTTCGAGCACCCGACCAGACGACCACCGCTGCGCTATATCGCCCTTTCGTACCAGTCATCGATGGGTTCCGGGGAACGGGCATGCCTGCGAGGTCCCCGAATCATCCCGTTGTCCAGCCCGTCAGGTCTGACGAGGGATGACGCCTCCCCTGCGCAGCCCGTTCGCCACGATCAGGAGGATGATGGTGCCCACCACCCATATGCTGCTTCTCAGCACGGTGATCATGGCGGAGGCCCACATTGTCGTCTCGATCCCCCAGTCGGGGTCCGATTCGTACAAGATCACAACCAAGATGGCCGAGACGATGGCGAGCACGAGCGCCAGAAGGAGTAATCTGGTGATCGTGACAGGGTCGACCTTGCCTGGGATCACGAGCCCGACGCCGCTCCGCAGCCATCCGATCTCGCCGTAGGCCAGCAGCACCAGCGCCAGGACAGCGGCCAAGTCCCCGAACATCTCCGCGTACATGGACGCCTTTGCGATCTCGAAGGCCGATACGATCCCCTCGAAATCGTGGTCGTCTCTGAAGTAGTCGATGTACATCTGGGTGTAGACGACATGCAGCGCGATGCCCGTAAGGAGCAGTCCGAGGGCTATGGCCGCCGCATATGTGGCGAACGATAGCGTGGCGTTCCGCCCTTCCGTTCCGGTCGTAGGCTCGGACAGCACTCCGCCGCCCGCAGGTCCGTCCAGCCCTTGGGCCGTGATTCCAGGGATTCCCAAGCCGTTTCCTCCTCAAACACCTGACCGCCGTCCCCTCTTATTGCACTTTGCAGGGATAGCCTTCCGGAGAGTCGTCCGGACGCGGTCGAGACGAAGCTGAAATGGTGTTCCGGAACATGCCTGAACGCGGCGCACTGGCCGCGATGCCCATCCTCAAGTGCCGCTTCTCGAAGACCTGTTGCGAGGGGCCATCGAGTCGGTCAGGTAGTTCATGAACCTGACGACCGAGGAATCGTCCGTCCAGAACGCCATCATGTCCTCGATCTGGGTCCCCTCCTCGTACTCGCTCATGAACAGTATCGTCTTCCTGTCAGCCCGGACGAACATGACCTTCGGAGGGTCCGATTCGTGGAGTTTGATGTCATGGCTCGGATGGGCTATCTCTCCGTACTTCGATAGGGTGGCTATCTTCCCTGGCTCCGCGGTCGCGAACACGACCTTGATCTTCCTGGACCTGGCGCGCTTCCAGATGCCAGAGAACGCCAGTATGTGGTCTGCGGTGCCTGCGACAAGGAGTTCCGACCTTGCCGCGTCCGCGATCTCTTCCAGTCTCTCCTGGACCCTCGTCCTCCCCCTGAGGACCCATATGTGCGCCTCGGATGCCTCTCTGTGGGGCGCGCTCGCCAGTTCCTCGAGTCCGTCCCTCGCCTCCTTTGCGGCTCCCAAGAGCCCTGACTCGAGCTTCGAGATGGCGACCTTGGGCGGCATCGCCCTGAACTTCTTGGGCCGGCCAGTGGAGGTCTCGACTATGCCTCTGCGCTCGAGCTTATCCAGCGTCCCGTAGATGGCTGACCGGGGAACTTCCGCCACGGCGTGGATCCCGCCGACCCCTGCCTCTCCGAGCCGGGTTAAGGCGGAGAATACTTTAGCCTCGTATGAGGTCAACCCCAAAGCGGTGAGCCTGTCAATCACCTTCTGATGGGTCATCGTCGAACTCCGCATCGGTACACTCACCGTATGCGAATCCGAAATAGATATATGTTAGTAGTCGTTTAACGACATTCCTGTTAGTAAGGATGTAACAACAACCGTGGAGATGCTGACATGATATTCAAGAGGCTCGCGGACACCGTGGTCAAGCACTACAAGCTGATACTGATCATCTGGGTGGCCGCACTCCTATACATCGCCCCCGCGATAACCAGGGTCAACGACGTTCTCGTCTACCAGGAATCAGAGATGGTCGAAGGAGGCATGGAATCCCTCGATGCACAGGCCATCATCGACGAACAGTTCCCGACGTCCCTGGCGAACAGCACCCTGATGGTCGTCATCACCGGTCCCGACGTCGGTTCGGCCGAGGCGCGGGACTTCTGCCTGGACATCGGCGACCGCGCGACCGCCTCAGGCGGGCTCGCTTACCTCACCGACGTGACATCGGTCTATTCCGCTTCTGAAGGCATGGTATACGCCCTGTCGTCCGAACTCGGCCCTGCGATGTACGAGACCGAGTACCAGGTCAACATGACCGCATCGCTCCTGTATGGCATCCCGTCACTCTACCTCGGCAACTGGGTCAGCACGGACCCCGCCCTCAGCATACTCGAGAGGGACTACATCGC
>JALOTO010000007.1 GCA_025457845.1 Thermoplasmata archaeon
GATCTCGCTCGTCAGCCAGCAGCTCAGGGCGCCTCCCATCGGCTCAGGGCCCCAGCCCCAGTGCCAGACCCATATGTCGTAGTCGCACTTGTACCACGCGATGTTGGTCATGACACCCTCGGACAGCTGGGCGGCCTCTAGGCCTATTCCCGCCGCCGTGGCGTTGCCCTGCCAGACCTGAGCCACATAGAAGTAGTTCGGGTCAGTGTCCGGTGCCTGGCATCTTATCCCTGAAAGCTCGTCGCCCTCGTCGCACCATCCCTCATCGACGGCTAAGGCATCGGGTCCTGCTTCGAGCAGGCCATCGCCGTCGTCGTCCTGGTCATAGCCAGCGTCGATCAGCACCTGCCTAGCTGCGATAGGGTCATATGGCAGCTGGTTCAGAGGCGAGTAGTACCAGTCGTTGGGCTGGACGACTGAGTCAGCCATCACAGGGAGCCCCTTCAGCATGTAGTTCACGATGTAGTCCTTGTTCAGGCACATCATTATGGCCTTCCTGACGGCCGGGTCTCTCAGCACGGGGTTCCCATCGTAGTATGTGGGTGTGTCGAAGCACTCGGGTATCGCGTTGATGGCGACATCCGTTATGCCCGGCTCCTGGACTGCCTGCTTGATTATTCCAGGCGCGTCGAGCGTGCTTGTGAAGGTGTTGATGTCACCGTACAGGTTGATCGTGTCCAGGAGTCCGTCCTCCATCGCGATGGCGATGGAGTTGGAGTCCGTGTACAAGGTGTACATTATGCCGTCGAAGTCGATGTCCCTGTCCTCGCCGTAGTCGGCCGCACCGTGGTAGTTGGGGGCCGTCCTGAACAGCCACCAGCTGTTGGACAGCTCGCTGTCGTACATGAACGGACCAGAGCCGTACATGTCGGCGCCGTCAAGGGTCCCGAGCGGGTTCGACAGAGTGGACCAGTAATCCTCGCTGAGGATGGGCACCATCGATAGGTCATCAATCAGCGTGGCCTTTGTGTAGTCCGTGTCAATCCTGACCTGGTAGTCGCTGACCGCGGTGACCGAGGTGATGTTGCTCAGGGACCGAGGTGATGTTGCTCAGGTACCAGTCGAACGTGAACCCTGGATTGTCCATGATCAGTTCGAACGTGTACACGACGTCGCTCGCGATCAGGTTGTCCGCCTCTGAAGTCGGGTCGTCGGCGTTCCTGAAGAACGCGTTCTCAGTGATGTTGACAATCGTGGTCATGCTGTCGTCGGCGTGGATGGTCTGGTTCCAGGTGAGAGCAAGGTCGCCGACAGGGCCACCCCAGTCCTCATCGTAGTACCAGAGGCTGCTGTACATCAGATAGCAGACGACATAGTCCTCGATCATCTCAATCTTCAGTGGGTTCCAGTTCTGAACTTCCCCGTTCAGCCAGCCCACGTTCACGATGGCCTCATCCTGCGCCTTGACCTCTTCGACCGGGGAAGAGACCCCGATCATCGACGGCGCGACGGAGACGAGGACGAACATCGCAACGAATATTGCTAGCACACGAGTTGCTCTCTGCAAATATTCACTCATACAGTCCCCTCAAACAAACGCTTATCAGGGGTCTCTCCTCCGGCCCCTGTGGGGCCGGCATTGAACTTGATGCTATATAAAGGGTTGGCGTTTTTGGACTGCTGGCTAACGTCCTGTTATGGGCACCATTCGGAGTGCGCGGGACGCAAGCCCTGACCGCCGCTAGCCAACATAGTCAGGACTTGACACGTTGCGGGGTGTCATCCGGCCCTTCCCCGGCGCCCTCTGCGACCATAGTGCGGTCCGAAAAAAATACCGCCGTTACCGGGTTCGTACCGGACGGTTCACGAGCGTCTTCCGCGCCCCTTCCTCCTCGAGGACCGCTCCATCTGCGCGTACAGGTGCATGGCCGTCACGAAGCTCTTCTCGAAGGCCCTCATCCCCTCGACGACCGCGTACTCGTTCGGCGAGTGTGCCCCCGACGCGTGCCCCAGCCCGCCGCAGCCGTACGGTATGCCCAGCACCTGGTCGAAGAGGTAGAACGGCGCGGACCCAGTCATCATCGGCCAGACCTCGGGCTCCTTGCCGTGGTACCTCATGGCCTCTATGCTGGCCTGGGACGCGACCGAGTCCAGTGGGGTCTTGCTCCACGGGTAGTCGATGTAGTTCCTCATCGTTATGTCGGTGAACCCCCTCCTCCTGAGGTGCTGCATGACCTTCCTCCTCGTCCCCTCGATGGTCATGTCCGGGACGATCCGGATGTCGAGCTTCGCCTTGGCGTATCCGGGCAGGATGGTCTTGGTGCCGTCCTCGGTGTAGCCGGCTATGATCCCGTCGATGTTGACCGACGGGCGGAACAGGTACTTGGTCAGGACCTCCTCCTTCGTCCCCTCCGCCTTCAGCCTCTTCACGCTGAGGGACCTCTTGAAGTCCTCGAGGTCGATAGCCCTCGCGAGCCTCCGGATCAGCCCGAGGTCGTCCTCGGTCGGCGGCTCCACGTCGTCGGAGAGGCCGTCTATCGCGGGGTCCTGGTCGTCGTCCACCATCGTCGAGAGGGCCTGGACCAGCCGCCAGACCGGGCTGTGGATGACGACGGCGTCCGCGCTGTGCACGTCCCCCTCGAGCGGTCCTCCTGCGGGACCGCCCCTGACCTCGAGGTCGAAGTAGACGCACCCCTTCATCCCCAGGACGAAGGCGGGCACCCCCTTCTCGTTCTCCATGTAGTCGAAACCCCACGCGGAGTCCGCTCTCCCCAGGGCCGCCTTGTTCTTGATGACGTACTTCGGGAGGCTCTCGCCCCCGAGCTCCTCCTCGCCCTCGATCAGGAATGTCAGGTTCAGGGGCAGCTCCCCCTCGTCCACCATGGTCCTCGTGGCTAGGAGCATCCCTGCGAGGGAGCCCTTCGAGTTGCACGCGCCCCTGGCGACGACCACGTCGCCGAAAAGCTTCTTCTTGACGATGTCCGCCCCGAACGGCGGATGGTCCCAAAGCGCGAGGTCCCCTACGGGCTGCACGTCGTACATCCCGTAGACGATCCCCGTGACGTCGGAGCCCACGTCGAGGTGCCCGACGACGAGCGGGTGGCTCCTCCTGTTGGCCTTGAAGAGCCTGGTCCTCGCCCCCATGCCCTCGAGCATGTCGGTGAGCTTCCCCGCCATCTCGGCTATCCCCTCGCCAGTCATGGACACGCTCGGCGTCCTGAGGAGCGATCTGGTCTCCTCGAGGTGCGCGGGCCATCTGCGGTCTATCTCCCTGTGAAGGTCCTCCAACGGCATCGACGTCGCCTCCGCTGCTGCTACCCCGCCTCTAGAACTCCGGGCTCAGTTGCCCAGGAACTTCGGTTTCGAGCGCCCCTCTTGGACGATGACCGCCTGGACCGGCGCGTCGTGGCAGGCGATGGCCTTCTCCTCGGTGTCGTACTCCTTCCCGCACACGAAGCACTTGAACAACTTCCGCGCCAACTGGGTTCACCTTCCCGGGCAGCTCCCGTTCTCGGTACTGGATAGCGCAAGGCCCGTAATGAAGTTTCCCCGGCTCACGGGCCCATGTGCCTCGCGAGCGCGGCCTTGGTGTCCGCCGCGAGGACCGCGTCCTGGGCCTTCAGGGCCTTCTCGAGTTCGGCCATGCTCGGCATCCCCTTGAGGAAAACGGGGACGTAGCTCGTGGTCGTGTCTATGACCAGGACGGCCACGAGCTCCTTGTCGTCGAGCTTGCGGTCCTCGACCGCCGCCTTGAAATCGACGAAAGGACGGGTCTCCGGGGGCACGTTCGCTGCCTCGGTTATGACTACGAGCTTGGCGACATGCATCCCCGGCACCCTCCTCTAGAGGTTTACCTTGGTCTGGTGGACTTCCAGCCCGAGCTTCTCCTTGGGCAGCCCGAAGGCCAGTCCGAGGATCTGCATCAGGTGCAGCACGGGTATGGCGAACTCGCCCTTGAGGGCGGCCTGCCCCGCGTCGTACTGCAGGTGGCAGAACGGGCAGCAGTCGACTATGACATCCGCGCCGGCGTTCTTCATGTTGACCAGGTTCTCCCTGGTCATCTTGAGCGCCACGTCCGGGGTCCTGGCCCTGACGCCTCCGCCCGCGCCGCAGCACATGCCCTTGTCCTTGTACACGACGCTGGTCATTCCCGCGGCCTCGACTATGTCGTCGAAGACGTGCGGCCTCTCGGCGTCGTCTATCTTCTTGATGTTGCTGGGCTTCAGGAAGTGGCAGCCGTAGTGGACCGCTGCCTTGAGGTTCCGGCCTCCCTTGGCCTTGGCCCTGATCGCCTCGACGCCGACGTCCCTGTACAGGAGCTCGACGAAGTGGCGGACGTTGACCGTCCCGTTGTACTCCATCCCGGTGGCGTCCTTGAGGATCTTGTTGACCTTCTTCCTCAGCTCCGGGTCGTGGTTCAGCTTGTGGGCGACCTCGAACAGCGTGTCGAAGCAGCCGTTGCAGATGGTGACTATGTCGACGCCCATCTTCTCGGCGATGGCGAGGTTGCGTGCCGCGACGCTCATCCAGTAGGTCTGGTCGAAGGACCTCATGACCCCTGGCGCGGGGCAGCAGCTCGCGCCCTTCATGTCGACGATCTCGACGCCCAGCGAGCTGAAGACCTCGCGCGACGAGGACTCGATGCCCGGGTACCTGAGCGGCATTATGCATCCTAGGAAGAATCCGTACTTGGCCATCTCACTTGCCTCCTGTCTGGACGAGCTTGTCGAAGCCGCAGATCGCTGCGATCTTCTTGACCTCCTCGAGCGCCTTCGGGTCGGAGAAGACGGTCGGCGGGGTCCCCTCGAGCCCGAGCTTGGACCTGAGCGCCTTGTCCTCGTCCCTGAGGGTCACGAGGTGGCCGGTCTTGGAGATGAGCTCTGCGACCTTCCTGTGCGGCTCGGCCATGTAGCCCTTCCTGACCGCCAGGTTCCTGAGGGCCATTATCACGTCGACTATCTCGACGCCCCTCGGGCAGCGCTCGTAGCATGTGAAGCATGTGGTGCACAGCCACAGGTCATCGGATGGCAGGACGTCCTCCTCGAACCCCAGCTGCGCGCGCCTGACGAGCTTCCTGACCCTGAAGGCGGTCTGCCTCCCTGACGGGCAGGAGCCAGTGCACGTGCCACACTGGAAGCACAGGTTGACTGTCTTGCCCCCTCCTTCGACTACCTTCCTCGTGAACTCGGGGTTCGGTTCCTTCGCCTCCGGCAAGATATTCACCTGGGCATGGGACCGACGGCGCCGTATAAGACGGTTTTGCTGAAAAGGCTCAGGCTTTACCCTTTAGGATAAAGCCCCACCCTCCTGGCCTCGGCCATGAACGCGGGGAGGTCGGGGTGTCGTGAGCACTCCAGGGCGATGATGGAGTGCACGGACCACCTCTGCTCCTTGGCCCCGGAGGCCTTCACGACCCCCCTCCGCACGAGGCTCTTGTTGACGAAGTAGCTGTGGTCGGTCGAGTCGAGCAGGGCGGGCTCCCAGACCGTCCTGGCCACCTCGTACCCGGTCCCCCGCTGCTCGAGCTGCCTGAAGCCCAGCCTCTGTGCGCCGAACGCCAGCCGGTCGTAGCAGCAGCCCGCGTCCCTGTGGAGCAGGACATCGGAGGATATCTCCGACCCTGGCGCCTCCGGCGCCCTTTCCATGGCGTACATGGCGTCGTCCAGGACGACGCAGTCGACCCTCATCTCGTCCATCGCCCGGAGGTTCGCCTCGTCGTCCGAGATGGAGACCCGGCACTGGAGCCCTTTCTCCGAGAGCGCCGTCGCTGCCGTTAGGACGCACCTCTCAGAGACGAGGGTCCCGGCCACCTTGAGTGGAGCCTCGTCGGAGAGCCGGAGCTCGCACGCCCTGAACATGTGCAGGAGGTCCAGCCCGTCGGCGGTGAGCCGGCTCCCCCTGCTCGTCGAGTTCACGAGGCTCACGCCCGCCTTCTCCTCCGCCTCCTTTACGTACTTGTATAGTACGGGGGTGGAGACGCCGAGGGCTCTCGCCGCCTTCGTCATGGTCCCCGTCCCATGGAGCGCTGCGATCGCCTCGAGCTGCCTGCGCGTGATCTCGTGCCCCTCGGAGACGAAGACCACCCTGGGCGTCAGCGGCATGCGGCTCATCTCCTCCTCTTCAGGCTCACGGCGCTCAGGGAGAGCATGACGACCGCGAAGGCGATGAGTATCAGCACCTGGAGCCAGACATCTCCGATCCCCCATCCGCGTATCATGACCGACCTGCACCCGTCCACCGCGTAGGTCAGCGGGACGAAGTACGAGACGGGCCTGAGCAGCTCGGGCACCGCCTCCAGCGGCCAGAAGACCCCTGCCAGCAGTATCGACGGGAAGAGTATCACGGGCATGAACTGGACCGCCTGGAACTCGCTCTTGGCGAGCGAGGAGAGCAGGAACCCGAGCCCCTGGTTCCCCACTCCGAGGAGGAAGATGACCACCAGGACGAGCAGGGGGTTGCCCACGATCTGGATGTCGAACAGGAGTACGGCGGCCACGAGGATGACGGTCGACTGGATCAGCGCCACCACGCCGAAGGCCATCGCGTATCCGGCGACGACCTCGCCCTCGGTGACGGGCGTGGTGAGGACCCTGTCGAGGGTGTGGGTCGAGCGTTCGTGGACGAACGTTATGATGGACAGCATGAACGTGACCATCATCGCGGCGAGGCCCATGACCCCGGGGGCGAAGAAGTCGATGAACTCCGCGTCCTCCCCGTAGACGTTCACGGTCGCCATCCCAATGGGGGCGGTCAGCCCGAGCTCGACGACGCTCACTGACTGGAGGGCGACGATGACCTCCTTGACTATGGCCGAGGCTATGTTCGGGTTGGAGCTGTCCAGGTAGAGCGTCGCCATCGCGAGGGCGGTGACCGGCTCACCGGACGTGATCGCCTCGGTCGCCGCGAGCGCCTTCTCGCTGAAGTCGGAGGGGATGTAGACGGTCGCCCACACATCCCCGTCCCTAACCTTCTGGACGCCGTCGTCCAGGGAGGATGTCCGGTCCACCACCTCCACGGTCCCGCTCTGGGTGAGCGCGGCGACCACGACGGCGCCGAGGGTCTGGTTGTCCGCTCCCTCGTCGAGGTCCACCACGCAGATCCTGACGTCCTTCAGCTCCCCGCCGAAGGTGTATCCGAACAGGGTGATCATGAACAGGGGGATCAGGAGTAGGAAGGCGATGGTGCGCCTGTCGTGCCTGAGCCCCGTCAGCGCCCTCCTGGCGACCGCCAGGGTCCGGTCGGCCCTCATGCCTTCGCCCCCCTGGCGAACGCCATGAATGCGTCCTCGAGCCCTGCCGTGTCGGTCCTGCGCATGAGGTCAGCCGGCGTCCCCTCCGCTATGAGGACCCCCTGGCGCATCATGCCCACGACATCGCACCTGACGGCCTCGTCCATGTAGTGCGTGGTGAGGACGATGGTCTTCCCAGCGGCCTTGAGCCCGGCGAAGTAGGCCCAGAAGCCGGCGCGCAGCTCGGGGTCCACGCCGACCGTGGGCTCGTCGAGGAACACGAGCTCAGGGTCGTGCATCAGGGCGCACGCGAGCGAGACCCTGTGCCTCATCCCTCCGCTCAGCTGGCCGACCAGGCTGTCCACCCGGTCTGTCAGGCCTATGACCTCGAGGAGCTGCTCCTCCCGCTTGCGAGTGTGCTCGGCCCCCATCGAGTATAGCCCGGCGAAGAACCCCATGTTCTCGCGGACCGTCAGGTCGTCGTAGACGGCCATCTCCTGGGGCATGTAGCCGATCCTGCAGACCTTGTCGGAGAGGGGGACCTCCTCGCCGAGCAGCCTGGCCTTCCCTGCCGACGGCCTGAGCAGCCCGACGAGCATCTTGATGGCCGTGGTCTTCCCGGAGCCGTTGGGGCCGATCATGCCGTACACCACGCCCTTCCCTATCCTCAGGTCGAGCGAGTCCACCGCCACGAGCCCGTCGAACTCCTTCCTCAGCCCCGTCGTCTCGACGGTGGGCGTATCCCTCCCGACGTCGACAGCCGCGGTCACCTTCCTCCCCTTCGTGCTCATGCCTCCTCACCTCCGGCCCTCATGCCGTCCAAGAACAGGGAGACGAACCCCCTGATGATCCTCTCGTCCTCCTCCGGCGTTGGCCGCTTCCCCGCGAGGAGCTCCGTCGTGATGAAGTACGCCTGGACCATGCCCATCAGCGCCCTCGCCGTCACCACTGGATCTGCCTTCCGCAGCCTGCCGGCGTCCATCTGGGAGGAGATGAATGAGGCGACGAGCGCCAGCCCTTTGTCGACAGCCACCTCTGCGACCATCGCCCTGGTCTTCGGATGGCGCCAAGCGTCCCCTAGCAGGACCATGAACAGGTGCCGGTGCTGCCTGAGGGTGTGGAGTACCGTCCTGATGTTGTTCGCGATCTGCGCGTCGACACTGCCCTTCGACTCGAGGGTGACGGCCTCCACGACGGCGCCGAGGGGCCCGCGCTCGGCGATGACGGCGGCGAACAGCCCCTTCTTCGACCCGAAGAGCCTGAAGAGGGTGACCTCGTTGACGCCCGCGAGGTCGGCGATCTCCTTCGTCGTCGTGCCGTCGAACCCCTTCTCGCCGAACGCCTTGAGTGCGGCGTCCAGCGCCCGGTCCCTCGCGGAAGCGCTCGCCCTCCTGCCTGGTGCTCTCATCGATGCAAGCAAGCACTTGCATGCATAAATAGCTTGTCCGGGCGTCCCGCGGGGAGCGCGGTCGGGATTCTCCCGAGGTCACTGACGCACCTGTTTCTCAGGTCGATGCATCGATGCATGAACGGTTAAATAGCCAACTGAGCATTCGATTGCTGTTCTGAGATGGCCTCTCGAAAGTACATCCTCAAGGTGTGCCTCCTAGGAGACGGCGCGGTCGGGAAGACCAGCCTCATACGGAGGTACGTCTTCGACGCGTTCGACGACAAGTACCTCGTCTCCTTCGGGACGAAGGTCTCGAAGAAGCTCGTGACGGTCGACGACGCAGAGGTCGACCTGATGATATGGGACATACTCGGCCAGAGGACCAACGAGTCGCTCCACGCGGCCTACTACAGGGGCGCCGCGGCCGCGCTGGCCGTATGCGATTTCACCAGGCCCGCCACCATGGATTCGCTCAGCTCGTGGCTGACGAGCTTCAGGTCGGTGGTCGGAGACGCGCCTGTCATCATCCTAGCGAACAAGAGCGACCTTGAGCGGCAACTCACCATGGACGACCTCAAGGCTTTCGGGCAGTCCACGTCGTGCGACGTCCTCGAGACCAGTGCCAAGACGGGGCAGAACGTCGAGGAGGCCTTCTCCGCGATCTGCAGGAAGCTCGTGGGGGCCCCGAAATGAGGACCATCCCCTTCTTCGTCATGCCAGGCGTGGCCCTGGCCCACCTCCGGGAGGAGCTGGAGATCGAGGAGGGGGAGAGCAAGGCGAAGCTCATGCTCTACAGGTACGGTCAGCGGTGTGGCACCGCTCTAGTCGAGAGCTACGGCCTCTCGTGCGCCAACCTCGGTGAGGTCAGGTCCGTCATCGAACCGATATGGATGGAGGCCGGCCTGAGCAGGATCCGCATCGACACCGCCGAGGAGGCCGACATGATGGTCAACCTCGAGGACTCGATCGAGGCGAAGGAGGGCAACAGCTGCGAGTTCGCCAGGGGCTACCTCGCGGGCATAGTCTCCGCCCTCACCGGCAAGAGGTTCGAGGTCGAGGAGGTCGAGTGCGTCAGCCAGGGGTACATCTCATGCGTCATGCAGGTGTACGAGGTCGCCGACCAGCTCAGGCCCGTCAAGCACACGGACCTCGAGACGGCGAGGAAGTACACCCTCGACACCGGCTACTCCTACATCATCAAGGAGGAGATCCCGGACCAGGCCTTCGACATATTCGTCGACGCGGCCAAGCACGGAATCCCCGCGCTCTGCGTCACCAGGGAGTACCCTGAGAAGGTCAAGGAACGCTGGGACATCAGGGGAACGCCCTTCCTGTGGCTCTCGATGGACCAGGAGAAGGACTTCTCCAGGGACCCTTCCAACCTCGCCCTGCTCTACTCGGACATGAAGACCTTCATAACCGGGAACAGGGGCTGCATCGTCCTTCTCTCAGGGATCGAGTACCTCGTCTCCCAGAACGGCTTCAGCAAGGTGCTCAAGCTGCTCCAGCACCTCAACGACAAGATAGCGGTCACGGAATCCACGCTCATCGTCCCTGTCAGCCCTCTCACGCTAGCTGAGCCCGAGCTCAAGATGCTGGAGAAGGAGCTGCGCTCGTTCTAAGGTCGTCTTCCATGAGGTACGCTGTGATAGTCTGCCCCGCATGCGGGAAGGCGCGGGGAGTGGAGTCGGGGAGGAAGACCACGGCCTGCCAGTGCGGCAAGGAGATAGACGTCCAGAAGGTCAAGTTCCAGTACGAGACCGACTCCCCGATGGACCTCGCGAACGCCGTCGCGCAGGCGAACGCCCTCATCCTCGGGGGGGAGAGGCTCAGGAAGGAGCGCCGCTCGAAGAAGAAGGACCCGTTCGCGGCGGTCGCGGAGAAGGCGAAGGTCTTCAAGGACCCGCTCGAGAGGCTGAAGGCGGTCGCCCGCGAGCTGACCTCGGCGGGAGGGGACTTCGGGGTCGAGGAGCTGAAGAAGGTCGCGCCGCTCCTCGGAAGGATGACCGCCGAGGACATGGCCGCGAGGATGCTCGAGCACGGGATCGTCTACGAGACGGCCGACGGAAGGTTCAGGCTGGTCTGAGCCTCACTTCTTCTTCTGCTGCTGGAGCTTCTTGGCGTCCTGGATGAGCACGGGCAGGGAGAGCGTGTGGACCTTGTAGTAGGCGTAGATGACCACCGCCGACGCCGCCACCAGGCCGAGGTAGTTCAGGGGCGGCTCTATGATCTCGTACATGAAGAACGGGACCATGAACATGTTGTAGCCCAGGTGGACGAGGAGCGCCTCGGAGAGGTACGGCTTGACCTTCCCCCTGGCGACGCCGATGCCTATCATGGCGGTGGTGGAGCCGTGGAGGAGGACCAGCTGGACCCCGAGGAACGAGAACGCCAGCATGTCGATCACCCCGACATCGGCCACGGCGAGCGCGCTCGCGTAGACCGTCGCGAAGGTGTACGTGGCCGCGATGCCAAGGCCGAAGGACAGCCCGTAGAACCCCGTGTCGATCTTGCGCTGGAACCTCTTGAGGTTGAGGACCGCAAGCTTGAGCAGGCATTCCATGAGGGCGAAGCCGACGATGAGGACGATCAGGGTCTCGGTCGACGACGCCGTCTGCCCCCACGACTCGAAGGCGAACAGGACCATGCCGATGACTATCCCGAACGCGAAGAACGCGAAGATCTTCCTGTCGTCGAAGAACGGCTGCTGGACGGCGGGGTATGTGTAGTCCTTGAGGGTGAAGAAGAGGAGGGCCATGGCCGGTCCGAAGCCAGCGATGCCCGCGGCTATGCTTATCAGGTCCGCCGTCGGGACTCACCTCCGTCCATCGAGGATACCGGAAGTGCTCTTCGTTGATAACTTTATAGGCTCCCCGGGCCTAGGCTCCCCCAAGGGAGTGAAGAGAATGGTGAAGTGTTCCAGATGCGGTAAGAGCATCGGGGCGACCAAGGTGTGCCCCCACTGCGGCCACGGGCCGAGCCAGAGCGTCATGAGCAAGAGCGTCAAGAGGGTCGGGAAGGTCACGGGCGAGGTCATAGACACGAGCCTGGACGTCACCGAGAAGGTCGTCAAGGGCGCGAAACCCGTCGTGAAGACCGTCCTCGAAGTCGGCAAGAGGGGCGCCCGCAGGGCAAGGGACGAGGCCAAGAGGATCGCGAAGGAAATGAGGGAAGACTGAGCCTAGCCTTCCCTCTTCTTCTTCGTCTTGTCAGTCTTCTTCGGAGCGGGGGCCGAGAGGTCGCCCGCCAGCTTGTCGAAGTAGTGCGCCACCACGCAGCTCTCGGCGCACTTGCCGCACATGTCGCACCGCTCCTCGTCGACAGTAATTCCTTCCTTGAGAGCGATGGCGCCCTTCTCGCAGGCCCTGACGCAGATTCCGCACTTGGTGCACATGTTCGCCCTGAGGACCGCCCGCGCCACGGCGTCGAAGTACCTCGATGCGTCCTCCGGGCTGTCGCCGACGGACGCGATCTGTCCGCCCGCGAAGACCTTCGCGTTGGCCCTCCTCGAGCCGACCATGACCACGCCGAACTCGTCGACCAGGTGGACATCCCCGACGGTCTTGAGCAGCTCGGAGGCCTGCTTCAGCCCCGCCGACGACGGGGTCATGAGCACCGCCTCTACGGAGTACCCTCCCGCGACGCATGGGCTGATCCCCTTGAGCACCCTCATGGTGGCGGTGTCGGCCCTCCGCTCCTTCACCTCGATCCCGAGCCTGGACGCAAGCTCGTGCATCTTGGGCGGGAGCTGCTTCCATCTCCAGAACCCGTGTGTGGCGAACTCCTTGGGCAGGCCGTTCTCCTTGGCCCAGTCCTCGAGCCTGGCCTCCCACGCCTTGGCCATGTCCGGGTTGAGCCTCGAGACCTCCGCGGCCTCGCTCGCCAGCGAGGATGGGCACATCCAGCAGCCGACCCTCTCGATGTCCTCGTCGTAGAGCCGGTTGTAGTCGAGCTTCCTCATGAGTATGTGCAGCCAGACGTCGAGGGCCGTCCAGTCGCGTATCGGGTTGACTATGACCTGCCCTGGGACGAACGGGTTCTCCTCTATCAGGTCCGTGTGGGCCCTGGTGAACGACTCGAGCCGCCTGTTCCCCTCGATGGTGAGGGTGCCGCTCGGGAAGTGCTCGCCTATGGCCTTCGTCACGGGGGCGAGCTTGCAGACCTTGCAGCACCATCTGAAGTCCTTGGCCGGAGGTCCGAACGCCCCGAAGTTCTCGTCGAAGGCGTTCCCCGCGTGGGCGGTTATGAGCCGCAGCCCGTGCTCGTGGGCGTAGCGCTTGACATAGGACCTGGTCGTCGGGTGCTCGAGCCCGGTGTCGATGAATATGACCGCGAAATCCTTCGCGACGGACGAGACGAGGTCGAGTACAACGAGGCTGTCCTTCCCCCCGCTGAAGGAGACGCTCACGGGCAGTTTCCTCTCGGCGATGGCGTCCCTGACCTCGTGCTCGGCCTTCGCCCTCTTGGCGGCGAGGTACTGCAGGTTCGCCTTGATGACATCCTTCGGCCACGCCCTCTTCCTGGGGAGCAGCGGGCCCGCCTGCGTGAGGTCCCTGACCTTGATCCCCTTCTCGGCCGTGCGCAGGTCCTTGGCGTCGACCTTGGCCGAGCCGCAGCCGATGAACTTGCCCATCTGGATGACGACCTCGTCCCCCGCCCTGATGCCAGGGTCGAACGACTCGATGGCGTCGGGGGGCAGGTACTTGCCCTTCATGTGCCCGTCGGCCTTCCTCAGCTTGACCATCCTCTTCGGGTTCATGAGCGCGAGCATGCGCGCCCCGTCCATCCTGAGGGTGAGCGAGTAGTCCCTCTTCTCGAGGTCGTATGTGAGGAGCGCGACCCTCCTCCCGTCGATTATGACCTCGTCCGCGCGGTCCTCGCCGGAGCTCTTGTTAAGGACGAATATGTCCGGCACGAGCTGCTGGACGCCGAAGTGCTTCAGGAACAGGTACCTCAGCCTGCGCTTGGTGCCGTCGAGGGCTATCCTGACATCCCCGGGCGGGGAGAGGTCTATCTGCCAGCCCGGCTCGCCGCACTTTCCGCAGGTGCTCCCCACCAGGGGGACGTTGCACCTGTCGCACCAGAAGAGGGCGGGCCTGGCCTGGCCGTGTTGATGGTCCACGGGCCTGGCTATGCGGCGGCCATGTAAATAACTTATCCACCCTGACCTCGGCCGACAACGCCCGGCGGTCCTGAGGAAGTTTTATGAGCCGGCTAGGGGTCATCCGGCCCCGATGCCAAGGGACTTCGATGGCCAATTCGAGATCATCGAACAGCCTCCCACGTATACGTATGAACTGCAGCCTATGACGTTCGGTTACAGGACCGTGCGCGCGCCCGCGGGCGGGCCGTTCTTCAGCCGGACGGAGCTGCGGCACATAGGCATCGCGGTCGCAGTCCTCATCGCCGCCTTCACCGTGGTCATCTCCCCTTCGTACGACACCCTCGCCATGGCGCTGCTCGTCTCGGTGCTGTCCGTCGTCGCGGGCTTCTTCGTCCACGAGATGGCCCACAAGGTCGTCGCCAGGAAGTACGGCTGCTGGGCAGAGTTCAGGGCGGACTACACCGGCCTGCTCATGGCCATGGTGGTGTCGTTCTTCGGGTTCCTCTTCGCCGCCCCGGGCGCGGTGTACATCCGCGGGAACATAACACGGGAGGAGAACGGGAAGATCAGCCTCGCCGGTCCCGCGTCGAACCTCGCGATAGCGCTCGCGTGCGCGCCCTTCGCCATGATCTCCATGTCGTTCGTGCCGG
This sequence comes from Thermoplasmata archaeon, assembly GCA_025457845.1. Next base: position 14,313 of record JALOTO010000007.1, read on the forward strand.
ACGCGGTCGCGGGCCTCGCGTACGGGCTCTACTTCTTCAGCACGTTCCTGGCGCTGTTCAACATGATCCCGCTCGGCCCCATGGATGGCAGGAAGATATGGGCGTGGAACAAGCCCCTCTACATAGCCTCCATGGCCGCCTGCGTCGCCCTGTTCCTACTCGCTTGGACCGTCTGAGGAAGGGGGCTTGCACCCGCCCGTGCCCGTGAACGCCGGGTACCTGAGATGGCTTATGATCGTGCCTTCCCAGTCGAACATCTTCCCAGGGTTCATTATGTTCTTCGGGTCGAGGGCCTTCTTGATGGCCTTCATGGCCGCGATGGAGTCGGCGCGCTCCTTCTGCATGTACGGCGCCTTCGTGATGGAGACCCCGTGCTCACCGGTGACGGTCCCGCCCAGCTCTATGACCTTGTCGAAGATCTGCCCGACGGCCTTCTCTCCCCTGGTCCAGCTGTCGTCCGAGTAGGGCTCGACGAGCATCTTCGTGTGCAGGTTCCCGTCGGCCGAGTGGCCGTATGTGCCCACGATGACCCCGTTGCTCTCGGCGATCCTCTGGAACGCGACCACGGCCTCGGGTATCTTGGATATCGGGACGGACATGTCGTCCGCGAGGGCGACGGAGACGAACTTCTCCCCGTACCTGCTCAGCGAGGGCATGATGGCCTTCCTGGCATAGGTCCAGTAGTCTATCCTCTTCTTGTCCTTGGACGCCTCGGTCGTGACCGCCCCGTTCTGCCGCGCGATGTCCTCGACGATCTTGAGCTCCTCGTCGACCGCGGTAGGGTGCCCATCCACCTCGATCATGCAGATGGCGGCGACGTCGGGCAGTCCGACGTTCATGCACTTGTTGACCGCCTTGATGCAGACGGAGTCCATCAGCTCGATGGCCGACGGCATGAGAGGCTTCGCGATGATGGCGGACACGCATCTCCCTGCGTCCTCGAGGGAGTTGAAGGCCGCGAGCGTCATGGCGGACGCCTTCGGCTTGAACGCGAGCTTGAGCGTGATCTCGGTGACGATGCCCAGAGTGCCCTCGCTCCCGACCATCAGCCTATCTATCTGGTATCCGGACGAGTTCTTGAGGGTCCTCGTGCCGGTGTGTATGATGTCGCCCGTGGGGAGGACGACCTCGAGCCCGAGGACGTAGTCCCTCGTGGCACCGTACTTGATGGCCCTCATCCCGGATGCGTTGGTCACGACCATCCCGCCGATGGTGCATGCCTCCCCGCTCCCGGGGGTGGTCGGGAACCAGAACCCTTTCGGTGCCAGGGCGGCGTTGAGCTTGTCGTATATGACCCCGGGTTCGACGACGCAGTAGAGGTCCTCTATCCGGACCTCCTTGATCTTGTTCATCGCAGTCATGTCGATGATGATCCCGCCCTTGACCGGGACCGTGTGGCCGCACATGGCCGTGCCCGCCCCCCTCGGGACTATGGGCGTCCTGGTCCTGTTCGCCAGCTTGACGATCTCGGAGACCTCGAGGGAGTTAAGCGGCCTGACTATGACGTCCGGGGTCTTGTGGTGTATCGAGGCGTCGAAGCCGTAGACATAGAGGTCCGCCGTCTTCGTGGACATGCGTTCCTTTCCGACGATCTTCTCAAGCTCCTCGAGAACCACTTTCTTCATGCGGACCAGCGATGGCTAACGTTGACTCCGCATAAAACGATTTTCACATACGGGAGAGGGTGGACACATCTGGTCGTCGGACCGCCCCCTTCTGACAACCAATAAGTACACCCTCTCAGATGCTTCGGCCCGGTCTTAGCATGATGAAGCTCATCATATTCGGTCCGCCGAGCGCCGGCAAGGGCACTCAGGCGCAGAGGCTGTCGAAGAAGTACGGGATACCTCAGGTCGCGACGGGCGACCTCCTCAGGGAGGCGGTCGCGAAGAAGACCCCTCTCGGCGTGAAGATCAAGTCCTACCTGGACACGGGCAAGCTCGGCCCGGACGACCTCATAGTCCAGCTCATAAGGGACCGCGTCTCGCTCCCTGACTGCGCTGATGGCTACCTGCTCGACGGCTTCCCCAGGACCATGGGCCAGGCCAAGGAGCTCGACAAGATGACCCAGGTCGACCTCGTCCTGAACATCGTGGTCGACATGGAGGTCCTGGTGGAGCGCGCGATCGGCAGGAGGATATGCCCCAAGTGCGCCGCGGTGTACCACGTGAAGTTCAACAAGTCCAAGAAGGAAGGCGTCTGCGACAAGTGCGGCACCTCCCTGATACAGCGCGACGACGACAAGGAGGAGACCGTCAGGAAGAGGCTCAAGGTCTACCAGGAGCAGACCGCCCCTTTGGTGGAGCACTTCAAGGCCAAGGGGAACCTGGTCGCGGTCGACGGTTCCAAGGGCATCGAGGACGTCTTCGCCCAGATGACCACCGCCATCGACCGCCTGAAGAAGTGAGGACCAGGACCCGCCGACCATGCGGGTCCCCTCTAACCTCTTAAATATGAGTACCGGAATAGCGAACCCCAACCACGGCAGCCCCGTAGTGTAGTGGTCAATCATGCGGGACTCTGGATTGCTCCTGCAAGGAGAGATCCTGCGACGGAGGTTCGAATCCTCCCGGGGCTACTTCTCATCTCTTCCCACGGCTCGCTCCGACGTCGTCCCCTCTGAAGAATTCCAGCAGCTCGGGGTCCTTCTGCAGCCTCTCGCGCCACCATGCGGCCCGGACCCTCGGGTCGAGCTTGGAGGCTGCTGCGACATACTGCTTGAACCTGGTCTCCTTGCCCTCGACGACACCGAAGTCCTCGAGGCGCGTCATCCCATCGCGCTTCGACATCCCATCCCTACCGGCGAATAGGTCAGTGGCCTTTAGAAACCTTCCCTGTCGAGGGCGTCGTTGACCAGCCCGTCGACAAGCTGTATCCTCGGATCCTCGCGGGGGACGTGCACGATCCTGAACTTGTGGAACGCCCCGGCGGCGACCTGCACCCGCGCGACGAGCTCCTTGAGGTGGTCCTTCTTGACCTGGTACCTGCCGCTGACCTGGCGGACCATCAGTTCGCTGTCCGAGTGGAACAGCACGCTGCCGTCCGTGTACCCTCTCGCCCTTTCGATCGCCCAGAGGAGCGCCTCGTACTCGGCGACGTTGTTGGTCGTGACGCCTATGCATCTGGCGTTGCGCTCCAGCTCCTCCCCCGTCGGTCTGAAGATCGCGTATCCCGAAGCGGCCCTCCCGGGGTTGTTCCTGGACGCGCCGTCGGTGAATATCAGCAGGTCCGGCCTCTCGGCCATCTGTCCCATCTCCGTCACGCCTAACGCGCGCGGGCATAGAAATACGTGCGCATCGCGCGGACGCCCGCGCAATAGATAGAAATACCATGCCCATGGTTCTTCGTCCGGGGAGCAGGACAGTGGCAAGAGCGACGACACCGCTGATGGAGCAGTACTTCAGCATCAAGGAGCGCCACAGGGACTGCCTCCTCCTCTTCAGGCTGGGGGACTTCTACGAGATGTTCGGCGACGACGCCGTCACGGGCTCCAAGGTCCTCGGCATCACGCTCACATCCAGGGACAAGGGGAAGAAGGAACGCATCCCACTGTGCGGCGTGCCGTGGCACGCCCTCGACTCCTACCTCCCCAAACTGCTGAGGAAGGGCTACAAGGTGGCCATCTGCGAGCAGCTGGAGGACCCGAAGCACGCCAAGGGCATAGTCGACCGCGATGTCGTCAGGATCGTCACGCCGGGCACGGTGATGGAGAGCAGCGCGCTCGACAGCCGCTCGAACAACTATCTCATGGCGATCGCCGGCTCCGAATCCGCATACGGCCTCTCCTTCGTCGACGTCTCCACGGGGGAGTTCGTGACGACCGAGGTGTCGGGGGAGGACGCGGAGACGAAGGTCCTCGCCGAGGTCGCCCAGCGCGCGCCGAAGGAGATACTCCACCCCGAGGGCTACGGCTCCGAGCATCTGTTGGAGGAGTTCCGCCTGGCGGGCGCGACGCTGACCCCTGTCGACGAGGTCGCCTTCATAAGGGAGTCCGCTGAGTCGATGCTCAGGAGGCACTTCAGGCTCCAGACGCTCGACGGGCTGGCCGTCGCCGGGAGACCGCTGGCGATCTCGAGCGCGGGGGCCGTGCTGAGATACCTCGAGTCCACCCAGAAACGGGACCTCGGCTTCCTCTCGCCGCCCAGGTTCGTCTCCACATCAGACAAGCTCGTCCTCGACCAGACGACGATACGCAACCTGGAACTGGTCCGGAACGTCCGGGACATGACGGACGAGAACACCCTCGTCTCGGTGCTGGACAGGACGCTCACCCCGATGGGCTCCCGCCTCCTCAAGGGATGGCTCATGGAGCCTCTGACGGACGTCGAGGCCATCGACCGCAGGCTGGACGCCGTGCAGGAGCTCGTCTCGTCCACGGCCGTCAGGACCGGACTCGGCAGCTCCCTCGAGCAGGTCCGGGACCTCGAGCGGCTGATATCGAAGACCATGCACGGGAGCGCCAACGCGAGGGACCTGGTCGCCATACGGTCCTGCCTTGAGGCCGTGCCCTCCATCAGGTCCGAGCTGTCGAGGTCGTCCTCGGCGATGCTCAGGGACGTCTCCTTCAGGCTGGAGGACCTGTCCGAGGTCTCTTCCCTGATCGCGAAGGCCATAGCCGACGACCCGCCTGCCGTGCTCAAGGAGGGCGGGCTCATCAAGCCTGGCTTCGACCCCGCCCTCGACGAGCTGAGGGGCACGGCCAGGGATGCCAAGGACTGGATCGCGGCCCTCGAGGAGGGCGAGCGCGCCAGGACCGGCATCAAGAACCTGAAGGTCGGGTTCAACTCGGTCTTCGGGTACTACATCGAGGTCACCAAGCCGAACCTGAGGCTCGTCCCGGCGACATACGAACGCAAGCAGACGGTCGCGGGCGGCGAGAGGTTCGTCACCCCTGAGCTGAAGGAGAAGGAGCGGGTCGTGCTCACCGCGCAGGAGCGGTCACACTCCCTCGAGTACGACGCGTTCATACGCGTCAGGGACGAGGTGGCCAGGAAGGGGAAAGAGGTCCGGGCGGTCGCCCACGCCATAGCCGAGGCCGACGCGCTGAGGTCCTTCGCCGAGGCCGCGGTGGTGCACAGGTACTCGAGGCCCGAGGTCGACGAGTCCGATTCGCTCTTCGTCAAGGACGGCAGGCACCCTGTCGTGGAGCGCGTGCTCCACGGGGCCTTCGTCCCCAACGACACGCACCTCGACACGAACCTTAACAGGCTGATCATCCTGACCGGGCCGAACATGGCGGGGAAGTCCACCTACCTGCGACAGATAGCGTGCATGGTCATCATGGCGCAGGCGGGGTCGTTCGTCCCCGCCTCTGAGGCAAGGATCGGCGTCGTCGACAGGGTCTTCACGAGGGTCGGGGCGTTCGACGACCTCGCCCGCGGCCAGTCCACGTTCATGGTCGAGATGACGGAGCTGGCCAACATACTGAACAGCGCCACGAGGAGGAGCCTCATACTCCTGGACGAGGTCGGACGCGGGACCAGCACCTTCGACGGGCTGGCCATCGCGTGGGCCGTCTCGGAGTACCTGTACGACCACTCCAACGTGGGCGCCAAGACGATGTTCGCGACGCACTATCACCATCTCACCGAGCTCGCGGAGACCCTCGAGGGGGTCAAGAACTACTCCATGTCCGTGAAGGAGGAGGGGCGCGAGGTCGTCTTCCTCAGGAAGGTGGTGCCGGGGAGGGCGAGCAAGAGCTACGGCATCCACGTCGCGAAGCTGGCGGGCGTGCCCTCGAAGGTGCTCGACCGCGCGGAGCAGGTCCTCGGGCAGATCGAGGAGGAGAACATGCTCGAGGTGAAGGCCGGGAAGAGGGTGCACCAGCAGACCATGCTCGTTCAGAAGGAGGAGGCCGCCGCCTCGCAGCTCGAGGCGGAACTGAGGAAGATGGACCTGGGTAAGCTCACGCCCATGGAGGCGTACCTGAAGCTGAGCGAGCTGAAGAAGCGGCTCCGATGACCCGCCGAGGACTGAATGGTTTAAACCGACGAACGCGATAACCGGCCAGTCAGGTGCACCGAATGGGCAGGATCGCCGTACTCGACGACGCCACCATCAACAAGATAGCAGCAGGTGAGGTCATCGAGAGGCCGTCCTCCGTCGTGAAGGAGCTCGTCGAGAACGCCCTCGATGCGGGGGC
>JALOTO010000188.1 GCA_025457845.1 Thermoplasmata archaeon
TCTCGTCACTCACGGCGAGCGCCACATGCACATGCTTCGGATCCTTGTCCAGCATGTACGCAGCGTCGATGTTGACGCCTTCCTTGGCGAGCGCTCCCGATATCCTGGCCAGCTCTCCTGGTCTGTCCTCGAGCTTGGCTACCAGCAGATTCCTCTCGGAAAACTGCATCTTGGACTCGCTGAGGCTCTTGCGGGCCTTCTCGGGGTCGGAGGTGACGATCCTGACGACCTCGGACTTCTGCTCTGTCGAGATCGCGCGGATATTGACTCCGTCCTTCTGAAGGACCTCGGTCATCCGGGCCAACTCTCCCGACCTGTTCTCCAACTTCACGCTAAACTCCTTCTCCATGTTGCTTTCCTCCATTCACAAGTGCAAGTGCGCAAAAGATCTCCACCGTATAGTAGAGAGAGAAGAATCACGTCTTGACCCAGTGCTGTACCATCTATGCGCATCATCGCTCAACCATGTGCCTATGCTACACGATACCACGGTAGCCGACGCCTATGGTATAGGGTAGGTCCGTGTGCCGAGGGCGGAGGGGACGACGACCGCGTGTACCTTAAGCATCATTCCGGAGATGGCCAGCATCGCGAAGGGGGATTCTAAGGAGAATCAGCGGTCGGCAGCTCGCATCGAATCGTGACGAGAGGACCTGCCCCGGCGGCCAAGTTGAAATGGAGGGAGGACCATGATGGCCATCGATGGATGGGCCGACAGGCGGGGACTCCGTCACCAAGAGTAATCCCGAGATATCGTTCAGGGGTTACGAGGAAGGGGACATCGCTTCATGCGCCCGCTTGGCCAAGGAGGCATGGCCGGCCAACCCACGGGTGATCTCCGGCGATTCCGAGGCCGCAGGCATGCATGGTTACATGGAGTACTCAGTCGGCGTCTCCAACTACGCCGACATAGCGTACACGGCCGAGGGCGTCGTAGGCTTCCTGTTCGGGAGGATAGACAGCTACCATGGAAGGCCTGTCCCGAAGAGGCCGACCCTCGGGGAGGTGCCGTCCATCATCGGGGCGTCCCTGAGGCACGGCGCGACGGCCTTGGGGCACTTCAAGTTCCTGTGGAGCCTGCTGCTGACGGACACGAAGCTCATGCTGTACACGCCACGGTCGGACGCGGCGATCGAGATGTTCATCGTCGCCTCAGCCCACAGGGGGAAGGGGGTGGGGAGCGCGCTCCTTGCTCGGTACCTGAAGGCGGCGAGGGACGCAGGGGCGGCGCTCGTCACCGTGTACACCGATGAAGGGACGAGCGACTGGCGGTTCTACGAGAGGAGGGGGTTCAGGAGGGTGAGGACATTCCATGACAACATCACGTCCCACTACTCGGGCGCGTACACGCGCGGGCTGATATACGACCGAGACGGTCTGAAGAGGGTTCTTGTATCGAGCATGGCATTCCCGATACCATGGATGGTATCGGGCTCCTAGCCCTGGACGGGGCGAGGAACATCGGGGGGTCCAAGCTCCTTCTCAGGTACGACGACACGCGGGTCATGCTCGACTTCGGGACAAGTTTCCACAACTACGGACGGTACTACGAGGAGTTCCTCAAGCCGCGGTCCACCGGCGGCCTGCTCGACTTCGTGACCATGGGCGTCATCCCTGACGCGAAGGGACTCTACCGCGAGGACCTCATGCACCCTGAGCTAGAGCTCAAGGGCCCCGAGGTCGGGCGCATAGACGCTCTGATCCTCTCCCATCCCCACGCCGACCACTTCGGCGACATGGGGTTCCTGAGGCTCGACATCCCACTGATCACCAGCACCATGTCCGCGGCCATAGTCAAGGCGATAGCCGACACCGGGAAGTCGGACATCGGCAAGGACTACATCTATCCCTCCATGCGCCAGCAGAACATGAACGGGGACGCGGTCATCATCGGCTCCGCGGTCAAGAAGAAGGACAAGGACGCGGCCACGCCCGGCAGGGACCTCGTCCTGAACGACGGCGACGGGGGCAAGGACTTCCGGGCCTTCTGGAACTTCGCCCCGAGCATCGCGATGGCCGAGTATCCCAATAGGTGCAAGCCCTGCGTCCCGGGCGAGATGGTCGAGTGCCCAGGCACCGTCAAGTTCACCTCATATCCGGTCGACCACTCCGTCAAGGGCGCGTGCGCGCACGTGTTCCCCACGAGCAACGGGAACGTCATCTACACGGGCGACCTCCGCATGCACGGGAAAGGGGGTCACATGACCGAGGAGTTCGTCTCCGCGGCGAAGTCTCCCAGGCCGTACGCCCTCATAGTCGAGGGGACCAGGGTCGGCAGGGCCTCCGACGCGTCAGAGGACGAGGAGAGGCCGCCGACCGAGCAGGAGGTCCACGAGCACATAAGGGAGAAGATGTCCGGCATGGACGGCGAGTTCGTCATCGCCGACTTCGGCCCGAGGAACATCGAGCGGCTCGAGACGTTCCTCGACGTCGCGGAGGAGAACCGCAGGAAGATGGTGGTCACCGTCAAGGACGCGTACCTCCTGTACGCGATGCACGCGGTCGACCCGAAGGTCCCCGTGCCCGGGGACCACATGCTCGTCTACGACTGCCCCAAGGGCAAGGAGAGCAAGTACGAGGAGTTCATCCTCAGGGACCAGTACCCGGAGGCCAAGGTCACGGCGGACCGGATCAGGCGCGCTCCCGGGAACTACGTCGTCTCGTTCAGCTTCTTCGACCTCAAGCACCTGGTGGACATGAGGCCGGACGGCGGGCACTACATGTACTCGTCCTGCGAGGCCTTCTCCGAGGAGCAGGAGATCGACTTCGTGCGGATGAACGCGTGGCTGCACAGGTTCGGGCTCGAGCCCCACGGGGTGTCGTTCGACGGGCCCGACAACAGGCCCGTCTTCCCCAAGGGAGAGGGGTCGCTGCACGCGTCGGGGCACGCGACCAAGGAGGACCTGGTCA
>JALOTO010000095.1 GCA_025457845.1 Thermoplasmata archaeon
TTCAACGTCACCTTCCCGACGTTCTTGATGTATATGAGCACTGGGTCGTTCGGCACCACGCTAGGGTCGTTTATTATCTGTATGTCGGTCGCCAGTTGGTCCTCAACAATCCCGCTCCGGTCGTCGATGCCGCCCGCAATATCGTAGACGCTCCTGGTGGCCACTGCGACCACTATCGACGACACGAGGAGCGCGGAGATGAAGAAGATCATCTGAGTAGATGCTGTGCTTGCACCCATGTTTTTTACCCCCTTCTACAGCTGTATGACCTTCGAGACTCCGTTCTCGGTCACCACCTTCATGCTCGTGCCGAGGTTCTCGATCACGAGCCCGTTCGCTCCGTCCGAGACGTATATCTTCCCGGTGGCATCCACGCCCCAGACGTCGTCACTCAATCCATCACTCACTGAATCCTGATAGTCACCATCCTCGTCGAAGACGAGGACCTCGTCGCTGTTGTTGGCCACGTACAGGAACCTGGTGTCGAGGCCGGCCGGGCTAGCCGCAAGGTCGGTCGGCGCGGCAAGCATGTATGGGCCTACTATCTGCTGCCCACCCGACCCGTCCAGAGCGTACCTGTCGATGTGATAGGCACCGGTCGAGGTGTCCATCACGAACACGTAGGCGCCCACCGAAACATCCACGGGGGCGGTCATCGTCCCGCCGTTGGCTATGAGGCAGTCGACGAACGCGCCGGTGGACAGGTCGTACCTGTCCAGATGGTTCTGTCCGTCCAAAACGTAGATGTAGTCCTCGTCCACTGAGATGGCCGTGGGGGCAGGGGTGTTGGTCGCATCGGCGATGAAGGCATCCACCCACGACCCAGTTGGCGTGAACCGGTCGACGTGCGTTCCGTTGTCCAGTACGTACAGGTAGTCGCCGTAGGCCTTCACGTCCGAGGGCGCGACTATGTTCGTTGGATCCGAGATCGTGTAGTCGAAGGCCCCTTCCAGGGTGAAGACGTCAATCTCATCCCCGTCGATGACATACACCTCGTCCCCGACGCTGATGTTCTTGGGTGTAGTCAACCGGGCATCGTTCGATGCGAACTCGCGCGCATCCAGGCCCGTCTCGAAGGTGAGATTGGGGTCGTCGAGGGAGATGGTCATGATATCGGTCGGGAGCCACAGTTCACTGGTCCCCCCGTCGACCGCGAACGTGGCGGAGCTGACCAGCATCCCCCCAACCAGCAGCTCCGTCTCGTTGCATTCCAGGGCTGTCCCGCCCGAGTTCCTCAATCTGATGTCGAGCCTGTTGTCGTCCTTGAAGTATCGGGCGTCTATGAAGTCAAAACTCGTCGAGGCCCTGTCGCTCATGTCATCGTACTTGTCCTCGAACGAGCCAGTAACAGTGTCGAACGCATCGTTGACACTGGAGTAGAGGAAAGAAAAAAGGGTTAGAAAGGCGGCGAAGAATATCGCCATTGTAGCCGAGACACTAAACCCCATGAAAGCCCTCCAGGCTCTCCTTGAACTTCGAGATGTTCTGTTCAAGGGAGTTCAGCCGATCCTTGTCAACCTCAAGCCCTGATATCTTCTGTATGAAGAGCAGGGATTTCAGATGGTCGTCAGCTGACAGGCGCCAGTCCTCGACCTTCTTGTAGGGGGCCGAGGTCGGTGTCTGTGGCAATTCGCGGAACACGTCCTCCCGCGATTCCTCGGACGGCATGTACTTCGTTATGTCCTGCATCTCGCCGCGGGCGTAGGACATGACCTCGGACTTGACGTCCTCACTGATCCATCCTACATCGACATAGTAGTCCAGCACGAGCGATATCTTGTCCCTGGTGACGCGCTCGAATAGGAACTCTATCCAACGCATCACCATGACGAGCGAGAGGTAGTCGTGCGGGATGTAGGCAAGCATCGGCTTCTTGTTGTGCTTGCTCTTCGCTCCCGCTCGCACCTCGGTCTCGCTCGGTGCCTCGCTCGGTCTCATCCGACCACCTATCGCGGCTTGTTCCTTGCCACGCGCAGCTGGTCCCCTATTAACGACCATGGTTGACGTTCCCTCTGGCTCCCACGGGGCGGATCCTCTGCTTGGTTCGGCTGGTCTCGCCGTCTTGAAGGTCTTGACTTCCGGTTCCCCCTCCTGGAACGGTTCGAACTCGGGCATGTCGCCCCCAATCTCCATCGGGGGAAGCTCGAGCTCGGCCGGTCCGGGAATCGGCGCCTTCGGAGAGGCCTCTTTCTGGGAGGTGCCGTTCTGGCCCTTCCCGTTCACGTCTATGAACGGGTTGAACTTAGCCGAGACGACCTCGTATACGGAGAGGAGCTTGCGTATGTCCTGGTCCGTCTGGGACATGCGGTCTTTGACCTGTGAAGTGTCGTTCCGCAGCATCGTCAGCGCGGAGTCGATCCTTCCCAGTTTGTCCTCGACCTCTTCCAGACGTCCAAGAAGCTCGCTCATCTCCTTGAGGTTGGACACGCCAACCCCACCTCCGATGTCGGCTTCTGGCTGTTCGGCGTCCTCCTCGACCTCTTCCTCCGGAGCTTCCTCTTCCTCGAAGTCTTTCAGCTTCCTTCGAGAGGAGGAACCTTCCTTCTCGGGCTTCTTTCGGAACAGGCCGACCATTTACATCACCCAACCCCGTGTGCTTGTGAGAGCGACGGCCCATCCCAGCCCTTACGCTCATCGAGCGATCTTGGGGCTGCGCAACCATCGTTCCACACGGGTCTCACCAGAGGCTTGTGTCTCTCTACTTCAGCGTTATTATGTCAGTCGCGAAGACCGATGGCGCAACGAACGCGAAGTACGTCGGCACACCATGCTTCGGGATCAACAGCGCAGACATTCCCTGCTGAGTGACGAGCTCCTGGCCTGTTGCCGTGAGATCTATGGTGATCTCAACCAGGTCACCGGGGGTCATGCCGACCTCAGTCGCGGACCAGGTGTTGTAGGGGTAAGTGTCCCTTATCGAGGTCGCGGTGAACTCTGTCGCGCTTGCCGCGGCCGCGTACGAGAGGCTTACCTCAGCGGCCCCATCGTTGGTCTCAATCGTCATGTTGACGAGGTTGACCTGGGGGCTGCCCGCCTGCAACGCAATCTTGATGTGCAGTTCGGTCAGGACGCCGCCAGACATTACGCCCCACGCAGTGACGACCTTGACACCAGTGGCGACCTCTTGCAGCGCCTGGTCGCCAGTGAGCTCAGCCTGGGACTGCAGCTTGTATGCGGTCTGTACGAGGACACCCGCGGCAACGGCTGCCACGAGGATCATCGCGATGAAGATGAGCAGCGTACCGACGCCCATCTCACCGGCCTCGTCCTCCTTCCTCTTCTTCCACGCTAGTTTCTGCATTTCTTTTGCCTCCACTTTCGCATCTCTTTCCCGGGTTCCGTACCCGAGGGACGTCCGGGCATCCAGTCCGGCGTGGGGACCGTCAGAGCCGTCCTCGCTCCCCGCCCTGCGGCAGGACCTCGAGAGCGTCCGCTCTTCGAAGGCAATCCGACAACACACGAATTCTCCGCCCGCGGTTGGCGTTGGCCAAAAGCATCGTGGGCGTCAGTCCCACCTGGCATCATGCCGGGGGACTCGGATCATCGTGCGCTCTGTGCTTCACCTCCGATGGCGACCGCCGCCAAGGCTGCAGTTGGGCGGGAGTGAGAGAGACGCGCCTCCCAAGGTTAGTTTTGAGAGGCACTATCCACAGGGCATGTAGACCTCTCTCGAAGTTGCCATCGCGGGGACGTCTCTTAAAGACTATTATCCAAGACTACGATAAAATTACTATGGCTGATTCTCACCAGTGATTGACGCCGCGGTGGAATCAGCCCGCTGGCTGTGGTGTTTGAGTCAGTATGTGCACATGGGACCCGGTTCACACGAGAGTTATGTACCTGTAGGTTCCGAGATACGGTATGGAGCACATCTCGAGAGTCGGCTGTCCGATGCCCGGGATGAACTTGATCTCGAACTCGGACTCGGCATGCAGGTTCAGTCCTATCTCCCCCGCGTCGATGAATATCTTCACGAGGCCGCCCGACGTGAGGGAGTATGTGGATGCGAACGTGCCGTCCATGTCCCTGAGGATCTCGACGGAGTATTCGTAGGCATTGGCCCCTATGGCTCCGAAGGCGGCCGTGTTGAACCCGAGTGTTGCGTCCTTCTGCCCGTCAGTTATCTCGATCATGAGGGACGTGAACAGTATCGGATCGCTCCCAGGGACTGTCCTGACCTTGATCTCGATCATCTGAATCATGTTGGACGGGAAGACGGGATCGGCATAGTTGCCTGCGATGTCCACCGCGACGACGGTGTAGTAGTATAGGGTCCCGGTCACCCCGGAGTAGTCCGAATACGACAGGGTGTCCGCATCGAGGGAGGTTATCGGGGTCATGGCCCTCAGTTCCTCGACGCTGTCAAGTCCGCCCATGCCCTCGGTGCGGAAGATCAGGTACTGTGCGACGACCGTCTCGCCGTCCGTTCCGTTCTCCCATGTCAGGGTGAGGCACTGGATGGACTGCCTGACGCCGAGGGCGGTGACCGGCGTCGGTGACATGTCGTCCGCAACCGCGGCCGCGTACGATATTGGACCGAGGTAATCCTGGTTACCGGAGCGGTCCTCCGCTACGACGAAGTAGTAGTACGTGCCAACGGCCGAGGGCGAGTCGATGTAGCTGGAGGCTGTGGCGTTGAGCTCCTCGAGGAGGGTGGCGAAGGAGACCGCCAGAATCGTCCTTCCATCAACGATCGAGGACGTCGGAGGCGTGAACGCCCCCTCTGCCCTGTAGATGTACTGGCGGGCCACGCCGCTCCCGGCATCCGAGTCGGGGACCCAGAAGACCGAAACTGAATAGATATCCGTGCTCGCCGTGCTGGTGGTCGAGCCGCCGGCGGGCGGGGTGAGGTCCTCATCATGGGTCGTCCCGTCGGTCGACGTGGATGAATCGAGCGGGGAGTACAGCACCCTGTTGCCGGCGTTGTCGACTCCGACGACCGCGTAGGCGTAGGATGTGGTGTTGTCGTCCCTTACCGTGTAGTCGATGTACTGCACGTTCCCGAAGCCCGATGTGAACCGCGCTATCTCGTATGCGGAGGTGAGCTGATCGAGCGTCAGCAGCCTGTTCCTCGCGATCTGCTCGTTGTACGAGTCGGGGTTGGTCGGGTCGTAGACATCGGTCCTGTAAAGGATCTCCTCGGAGAGGCCAGAACCGTAATCCACAGCAGAGGTCCAGTTGAGGACCACCCTTGCCGGCGCGGATCCGTCGGCTGCAGCGGTGACGTTGGACAGGGTCCCGCCAGAAGGCCCCACGTCATCGGACGCGGGCATGTACCCGGAGACTATCGTGGAGTCGGTGCCGTTGGGGTTCCTGTCGCCCGCCACATTGATGACCTCGAGCCCGCCAGACACCTCGGCGACGGCCTCGTCCACGCCCTTCTGGGCCTGCTGCTGCAGCAGCGCCGCCGCATACAGAATGAGCGATGCCGCGATGGCTGCGACCAGGACGATCGCGATGAATATGATCAGGGTACCGATACCTATGTCGCCCTCTTCGTCTTCCCTCAGCCTCAGGTTCAGCTTGTGTAGGGACATCCCAGTCCTCTCCGTGCGGTGAGGGCATGAGACGTAAAGGCCCTAGGCTAAGGCGTACTCCATGCAAAGGCACTACCAGAATACTCGCCCCGACATTTCCGGGGCATACTCACGTCGTTGAAACGAGAGTTTACGGTCTACATGCCCTGTGGATAGTGCCCAGAGATGCGTGGAGGCTACTGAGTATCACATTGACCTGGAGTTTATATAAGATAACAAGCCGTGATTTTCACCGGAGAAAATCAGAGGGAAAAGACATCTGGAAGTGGTTTGTGGAACAGGTTTCGGGATCGAGACCCCATCCGTCCGTGCCAGGACGCCTCTCAACCATGGGCCCGCT
>JALOTO010000096.1 GCA_025457845.1 Thermoplasmata archaeon
GTCATGGCCAGCACGCTCGCTGGCAGCCGCGAGGTCCTCCTCAAGATGAGGACTGTTGCACTCGCCTTCCTCACGCCCTTCTTCTTCATCAACGCGGGGATCAACGTCTCCATGACCGCGGTTGTCGCAGGGGCAGGGATCATCGCCGTCCTGTTCGCAGTGAAGGTCGGGGCGAAGTTCGCTGGCGTCCTGTGGCCGTGCAAGAGGTTTGTCGGCAAGGATTCCGTCTACATCACCCTTCTAATGAGCACGGGACTGACCTTCGGGACGATATCCGCGCAATACGGTCTCAGCAGCGGCCTTATAGACAGAGACCAATTCTCAATACTCGTGATGACCGTCATGCTGACGGCCATAGTGCCTACAATCATCGCTCAGAAGTGGTTCAGTCCGAAGCTGGAGGAGGGATGACCTCGGAGGTAGATTCAAGGCAGGCCGTTGGGCACATACTCGTCGCGGTCGATGGGTCGAAGGAGAGCGACAGGGCCGTTGTGCTGGCATCGCAGATGTCCGTCGCCCTCGGGGCGGAGATGACTCTGCTTCACGTGGTGGAGGTCGAGGAGATCCCGACGCTCATCGCCGAGGCGCAGGACCGTGAGAGGGAGGAGCTTGGACAGATGGTGCTCGGCTCGGCCGTCAAGATGGCTGGGTCCCTTGGCGTCGCGCCGACGACGGTCATGCTCAACGGGCATGCCGCGGCGCAGATACTCAGGTACGCGTCGCAACACCGACCCGACCTTATCGTGATGGGCGGCAGGGGTCTCACGGGCGCGAAGGGCGTGCTGATGGGAAGCGTCTCCATGACGGTCTCGAAGAAGGCCGAGTGCGCAGTCGTCATCGCCAGGTGATGGGTGGCCGACAACGGCGATGTCTATTCCTGGGGTGCCGGGCAGCAACGGAAAAATACCTTGCTCGGGATATCCCCTGATGTCTCGCTTAGGGGGGAGTCAGTGAACACAATAGGTCGCACCTGTGTCAGGACCGCGTGCATCGTTCTCGTTCTTGGATCCTTCGTGCCGCTGCTCGATGTCGGATCCTCGGAGACGGTCTCATACGAGGATACTGGACCCGAGTACAACCTATACTTCGGCGACCTGCACTCCCACACCTCCTACTCCGACGGCGAGGGCACTCCCGACGAGGCCTTCGACATGGCGAGGTCCTCGGGAGCGGACTTCCTCGCTATCACGGACCACGGATACCTACTCCTCGACCGCGAGTGGGCAGACACGCTCGTATCAGCCGATGAACACACATCATCCGACTTCGTTGCGATGGCAGGCTACGAGTACTTCATCCCGGGCATCAACGAGATCAACATCTACGGCACGTCGAACATGCCGCCCGGTTCGGATGAGCGAGCCACGGAGTACTGCGAGAGCGGCCGCATGATAGATGCCTCAGTGGTCCGGTGGACATACGACTGGATCGCATCGGAACCGGGAGCGGTCGGCCAGTGGAATCATCCACTCGCCTACGGATGCCCCTACTGCTTCGACTGGTACAACTACTCCTACATCACCGACGAGAGGGACGCTGGAATGGGGATGGTCGAGGCGTACAACAGCTACGACCGCTCCGCGAGCTACATACTCGCCCTCGACCAGGGATGGCATGTCATGCCGACGGCCACGACCGACACTCACCTGGCCGACTGGATCGCGGGAAGCGAGATCAGGACCGTGCTGCTCGCGCCGAGCCTGACCAGGGACGACCTCTACGACGCGATGAGATGCGGGAGAGGATACGGGACGCTGGACAGCGACCTGCGCATATCGTTCTCGGTCAATGGGGCGGTCATGGGCTCTGTGCTCCCGTCCAGCGGGACGATCTTCGAGGTCTGCGTGAGCATCGAGGACCCGAGCGGCCTGGCGGCGGATGCCATCACGCGGGCGGAAGTGGTCTCGGACGGGGGCGAGGTCGTCGCAAGCATGGGCGGCGATGGAGGTACCACGCTCGACTGGGAAGTGTCCCTCGAGTCCGTCGATTCCAGCTACTACTTCCTGAGGGTCTACACGGAGTCGGGCGACGGAGGCCTGCCTGGTATCACTGCATGGACCGCTCCGGTCTGGACCGGCAACTGAGGCCTTGCCCAGATATCCCGGGACGGTCCTCCGATCCACCACGTGGTCCTGTCTGATGTCGTTGAGTGGAGCAGGCGATATCATCGGGGTAACGGCAAAAGGCCTAACCACCCCTTCTCGCTTCTCCCCTCGGCGTCGGCGCTGGCGCGGGCACGACGTCGGCCCGCGCGTTTGATCGATCGCCGTCGTGAGAAGAACTCTGGTCGGTGATGGAAGTGTCCTCGTACAACAAACTGATGGAGAAGTACCGCGAGATCGAGCTGATAGGCTCGGTCATCAGGATCATGGACTGGGACATGGAGACGTACATGCCCCCGAACGGGCTAACCCTGAGGAGCAACCAGCTGGGGCTCATGAAGCGCATAAGCCATCGCATGCTCGTGAGCGACGAGCTCGGCGCTCTCCTGAAGGACGCGGAGAATGGTGCAGGCTCGCTCGGAGACGTGGAGCGGAGAAACCTGCACCTCCTGAGGCGGGAGAGGGACATCGCCACGAGCGTTCCCGAGGACCTCGTCGCCGCCATCGGGGAACAGGGGGCCATATCCAGGGATGCGTGGGTGAAGGCGAGGTCAACGAATGCATGGACGATATTCGAGCCGGAGCTTAGGAAGCTCGTCGATCTGAGCATCAGGCAGGCGGAGGCTACCATGCACGCGAGGGGAGTCTCCACCGTCTACGATGCCATGATTGACGACAACGACAGAGGGCTGACGCAGGGACAGGTGGCGGAACTGCTCGGGGGCATGAGGGACTCGCTCGTACCTCTGGTCAGGAAGTACGGCGAACTCTCCTCGAAGGAGGACACCTCTGTCCTCAGGCGGAAGCTGCCCCTCCCCGTCCAGAAGGAGGTCGTCAAGGACGCCACGACGCTGGTCGGCTACGACACGACCTCCGAATCCGCCTGGGGCAGGGTGGACGAGACCGCCCACCCGTTCACCACGGGCTACCATGATGACGTCAGGATAACCGTTCGGTACAACGAGAAGGAGCCGCTCAACCCGTTGTACGGCGGGCTGCACGAGGCAGGGCACGCCCTGTACGAGAGGAACTTGAACCACGACTGGATGTATCAGCCCGTCGGGCAGGCCGTGAGCTCGGGGATGCACGAGGCAATGTCCAGGTTCGTGGAGAACATGATCGGCCGGTCGAGGGAGTTCTGGACATACTATCTGCCAAGGCTGAACACGATCACAGGCGGCGTGTACCGCGACGTCGACGTCGACGGGATGATGAGGGCGCTCAACGTCGTCGAGCCGTCCAAGATAAGGGTGGATGCAGACGAGGTCACATACTCTCTGCACATAGCGATCCGCTCGGAGATCGAGCGCAGCCTGTTCGGCGGTGACATCGACGTGTCCGAACTTCCGGGCGTTTGGAACGACCTGTACGCCAAGTACCTGCAGGTGGAGATAGACAACGACGCCGAAGGGGTCCTCCAGGACATCCACTGGAGCCTGGGGGTGTACGGCGGCTTCCAGGGCTACGCCCTTGGGAACGTCTACGGCGGGATGTTCCTGAAGGAGATGGACCGGCAGCTGGACGACTGGCACTCTGAGATCGCCAAGGGACGGCCGGCCGTAGCCATCGACTGGCTTAAGGACAACGCCCAGCGCTGGGCATCCCTGTACGATGCGGACGAGCTGATGAAGAAGGTGACAGGGTCGTCCCTCACACCGGCACCGTTCGTGGAGTACCTCAGGAAGAAGCACGAGGGGCTCTGGGGATAGGGTCCGAGCATCGTAGCATCTGTCGTCCGCGAGTCTTAATATCCTGCTGGCCCCATCTATCGTCGAGGGGATTCAGTTGGGCATACTCGATTTCTTCAAGAAGAGCAAGAACACCGCGACGGATGAACAGATCGACAGGCACCACGTGGATTCGCTGGACTACTTCAAGGAGAAGGAGAGAGGGGAGTTCATCCACTGTCCGGAGTGCGCCAAGGCGCAGAGGCATGTCCGTCTGGTGAAGACCGAGGGCGAGGAGATGGAGTGCCCCGAGTGCCACTACCTGCACGAGATGAGAAGGGTCTGACAAGGGGCAGGTCTGGGCCGGGCAAGCGTCGAGCTCACCCGCGTCAGACATCTTCCTCCATCAACCTTATTCGTCATGTCATTCATACCTTCCACCGATGCCACCCAGCCGCATGCGTCGCAGGTCGGTTGCCGCCGACAGAGACACTGTCACAAAGCGTTGGGAATTGGACGGCCCCAAGATAGTAGTGGAACCTCCAGGGCCGAAGTCCAAGGCTGCGATGAAGAGAAAGGATAAGTATGTGACCGTCGGCCTCGGGGTCAGCCATCCGGTCGAGATAGATGTCGCGGAGGGCCCATTCATTCGAGACGTCGACGGGAACGTCTACCTGGATTTCACCGTCGGCTTGGGCGCGCTCAACTGCGGGCATAGGCCAAGGGAGGTGTTGAATGCCTGGAAGCTCCAGATCGACAGATTCGATCACATCTGCGCCATGGTCTCGATGTACGAACCGTACCTCCAGCTCGCAGAGAATCTGTCACGGATATGCCCCGGGAACCTTGGAAAGAGCCTGATCATGAACAGTGGCTCCGAGGCCATCGAGAATTCAGTGAAGATAGCGAGGGCATACAACGGGAAGAGATGGCTGATGTCCTATGTCACGGGTTACCACGGAAGGACCTACCTCGGACTTTCGCTCATGGGCAAGGAGAAGCCGTACCGGGAGGGCTACGGGCCCATGCTCCCGGACGTCAAAATGGTGGATTTCGCATACTGCTACAGGTGCCACCTGAACCTGGAGTATCCCTCGTGCGGCCTTGCCTGCGCGGATCTTTTCGAGAAGACCGTCACGACTGGGAGGCTGAAGGATGACGTCTGCTGCCTTGTCATGGAACCGGTCGAGGGTGCCGGTGGGTTCATCACACCTCCCTCCGGGTACTGGGAACGCATCAAGCGGATCTGCGAGGACAATGAGATCGTGTTCATCGACGATGAGATCCAGACCGGTTTCGGAAGGACCGGGAGACTCTTCGCAATCGAACACTGGAACGTCGAACCCGACCTCGTGGTCACCGGCAAGTCGCTGTCTATGGGCCTGCCGATCGGGGCGGTGACGGGCAAGGATGAAATCATGTCCTCCCCTGCTCCAGGGAGCCTGGGCGGGACATATGGAGGGAACCCGATCTGCTGTGCGGGGGCTCTGGAGGCGATCAAGCTCGCCAAGCGTGCATTGCCGAATGTGGGGATGATTCACAGCGCGGTCAAGAGGCGCCTCGACGAATGGAAGGACCGGTTCGAGGCGGTCGGCGACGCAAGAGGGCTGGGAGCCATGATGGGCATCGAATTCGTCAAGACCGAGAGGGGGAAGGAACCCGCTCCGGAGTTCGCAACGAATGTACGGCTCGGTTGCTTCAGGAACGGGCTCTACGTGTCCTCGGGGGGGTACCTCAACAACGTCTTGAGGCTACACCCACCACTCACAATCACGCGCTCTCAGCTGGAGACGGGCCTAGACATCATGGAGAGATCTCTCGAAGAAGAGACGAGATCAAGATGACTGCCCCAACGCATGTCGGGACGGTGGGACGTGAGAGTGGACCGGGCGAGATTTGAGCTCATTCGAGCCAGACATTGATGTTTTCGATTCAATCAAGGCGAAATTGCACCAAGGCGCTCCCAAGCCCCTTTTCCTTCTTCTTCATGTGCAAACAGCAAGGGATTGCCCGAAAGGGAAGGACTCACCGACCTCTTGTCCCCCTCGTCTTCTTATGACGACCCAGCAAGCCGTTG
>JALOTO010000008.1 GCA_025457845.1 Thermoplasmata archaeon
TGGGTACTGTTTGGGCGTTCTAGCATTATATAACCCTGCGCTTCACCCCGTGAACGGCACGATTCTGAGAGGGAAGGATTCATATACGTCCCATATGCCGAGCGCCATATTGACCGCATGGATGGACAAAAATGTGCGCGATCCCGACATAAGGTCAGAAGTGCCTGGAAGGCGGGGAGCCCTGAGCGACCTGTCGTAGGACGCCGTACAGCACCCTCGGGATCTCGTCGAACGAGGTCACCTCGTACATCCGTCCCCGTCCGTTCGTGGCCATCGACTCGCACACATTCGGGCGGCAGTCGTGACTCTCCGTCATCACGATGAAGAGCCGCCGATAAGACGATGCGGCGTCCGCGGGGTCCTCCCCAACTGTGTAGTTGCCGTCGGTTATCATGACGCCGACCTGGTTCCTCGTCTCCGCCCTGTGGAGTTCCTCGGCCCCCTTCCTGAGGGCGAGGTCGAGGTTCGTGTAGCCGAGCGCGTTCGACTCCAGCAACCCAGCCAGCATGTCGTCGAGGTCCATCCTCTGGTCGACCCTCTTTAGGACCTTCGGGCGGTCGTTGAACGTCATGAGGGCGTAGTCAATGGTCTTCATCCTGAACGCTAGGACCGCTATCGCGGCCGTCGCCATGGCGAGCTTGTCGCCGCTCATCGACAGGCTCGCGTCCAGCATCAGGGCGACCGCTGTGGTCCTCGGCTCCCTTCTCTCGACGACGATGTCCGATGGCTCCGGTTTGCTCTTTCCCGCGAAGTTCTCCATCGTGGCGTCCAAGTCGATCTCCGAATCGTCCCCGATGCGGAATTCATGTCTCACTACACGCGTCGGGACGGAGACCGGCCCGAGGAGTTGGAGCACTCGCCTTATCGTTGCGCGAATTGCCATCCTCTTCGCCATCTCTAGCACAGCAGGGTTGGAAAGATATGGCCTAAGGAGAGCGTAGTTCTGGGCGACCACCAGGCCGAGGTCATCTCCTTTCGCAAGATAGGACGGGAGGCTCGCATCGACGATCTTTGCGACGTCTCCGACATCCACAGCCGTCTCCCTGGCGCGCCTGCTGCCATCCCTGCCGTTCCCCTCGGGGCGCGCCTCTTCGACCGCACGCACCTCAGGCGGTGAGAGAGACAGACATTCGTCAACAATCTGGTCGATGATCTCGTCCATCCTCGCCTGAGACTCTTCCCTGAGTTCCATGCGAGTCGGGAGGGACATGTGACTCGCCTTCCTCAGACCGTCGTACGGGTCAGACGAAAGCTGGGGGGCTAGCTTCACGATGCTCATGGCCGCGCGAATGCTCGCACCTCTTCGGATGTTCGGATGGTCCCTCGTGCGCCGGGTGATCCAGACCCCCCGCTCGATGAGCTCTGACGGGGCTGTCGGGTGCTGCCGCGAGACTATCTTGACCTCGTCTGCCTCGCCTTGGTACTCCAGTATGAGGAGTTCGAACCTGTCGGATAGGGCTTCGGATATCGCGGTGGTAGCAACGAACTCCCTCGGGTTCTGCGTGGCTATGACGACGAAACCAGGCGCGGCCTTGACGGCCCCCACCTTCGGGACCTCGATCATCCCCTCGTCCATGGCCGGCAGCAGGATGTTCTGAACGCCCTCTGGCATCCTGTTCATCTCGTTGATGAACAGTATCCCACCCCTCCTCATGGCCTCTGTGAGGGGTCCTGCTACGAACGCCTCTGGAATGTACCCCTTCTCCAGAACCACTGGCGGATCGAACCATCCGGCCAGTTTCTGCTCCGTGTATCTCTCATCCCCATCGACCCTGAGTACGGGACGGCGGAGATGATGTGCGACTGCGAGGGCCAAGACGGTCTTGCCGACTCCAACGGGGCCCTCGATCAGCAGATGTCTCGAAGAACGCAGGGCGGCCAAGGCGCGCTCTATCTCCGACGTGCGGCCCACGATACCATGTTCCGCCTTGATCTCCTCGACCTCGTTGCATTGGACCATCTGGGAACGCCAACCGTGCATGGTCACGCGCGATATAAAGTGTTGGCCGGACGCCTGGGCCAGTTCTACGGTAGAGGCAGTAGGACGATGAAGACGGTCCCCATCGAGTGGTCGCCGTACACCCTGTTCTCTAGCCATATCTTGCCGCCGTAGCGGTCGACGAGCGACTTCACCAGGGAAAGGCCCATCCCTGCGCCCTTTGCCTTCTGGAGGGAGGGACGCTCCATGCGGTGCATCTCCCTGAATCCCCTTGTGAACACCATAGGCTTGAGGTCGTCAGGGATCCCGACCCCCCGGTCCACTACCTGGACGCGCGCATGGTTACGCCCTTCGAACTCCTGCACATCGACGACGATGTCTATCACGACCTCCTCGTGCTCGTCATACTTGATTGAGTTGCTCACGAGGTTGTAGAACACCTCCTCGAGGAGATCGTCTGCCATGACCCATACATCCCCCTCAGGCAGCTTCGTCCTCACATCGACCTTCTTGCTGAGGAAGACTGCGCGCGCCTCGGCGATGACCATGCCGAGTGATTTGCCGAGGTCCTTTGGCACGATCTCCGAAGTCTGCTGCTCCATCATCTGCGCCGACCTGCGAACGTTCCTGATCAGGTGCGAGATGCTCTTGGTGCTCTCGAGCGCCGATGAGAGGTATTTGTGCTGGATGGGGCTGACCTGCGTCGTGCCGAGCACGAGCTCGACGTAGGCCGCAACGGGGTTGATGAAATTCCCGACATCATGGGTTAGGAGGTCAAGGTACATCTTGACCTCGCTTCTCGCGTCGCTCATCTCCCTGAACATTATGGAATTGTCGATGGCGATGGACGCGACGGTGGCGTAGGTCTCCATGGCCTGCATCATGTCCTTGGTGGGGATCCTGCCGTTCTCTGGGTAGTCCATCTGGAGGTATCCGGTCATCTTCCCTTCCCTGTTGTACAGGGCGAAGTAGAGGAGGTCCAGTTCGTGCCACGCGTCGGGCGATGCGCGGGGTGCGGTCGCGTTCCTCCTGTCCTCGATGAAAGTGAACTGGTCCAGGAGGCCGACCTGCGTCTCTCCCGGGATGAAGTATCCTGTGGGAGTGACACGGAACTCCTCCTTGAAATCGGCGAGCACCGTGCTCTTCAGGATCCGGCCCTTCTTTATTACGTTCAGCTCCTCCTTGCTGTATCCTGCAAGCGCGAGGGTGGACACTTCCTCCGTCCCCTCGGAGAAGAGCGCGACGCCAGACTTGCGATATCCGAAGGAATCCACCATCGCCGACGCAATCCTGTGGAGGGTGACCGATAGATCCTCGACCCTGAGCACGCTCCTGGTCAGGTCCAGCAGCTTCACCAGATTCTCTGTTTTGCCCTCGTTCTCGACGAGCAGGTCATGGACCCTCCTGAAGACCTTGGAGTTCTCTATGCCCACCGCAGCGATTCCGGCGAACAGCTCGATCTCTCGGATGACAGCCAGGGAAGGGATCTTTCCATCCTTGGGATAATCCACCTGCATGTACCCGATCATTTCACCTCTTCGGCCATGAAGAGCGAAGTACAGGAGATCTAACTCGTGCCATGAATCCGGCGACAACCTTGGTCTCCGGGCGGCCGCCTGGTCCTTGACCGCAACGAAATCATCGACTGGCGCAACCTGCTTCTCGACGGGGATGTAGTATGAGGTCGATGTCAGCTTGCACTCGTCCTTGAAGTCTGCCAGTATGGAATCCTTGAGGAACGCGTCCTCGTTGGTCCTGACCTCAGCCTCCTCCTCTGCGGAGTATCCGACGAGGGCATGGTCGGTGAACACTCCCTTCGCCTCGTCGACTATCGAGATGCTGGCGCGCTCGAACCCGAACAGGTCGCTCACCGATTCGGCCACCCGCTGAAGGAACGTGCTGATGTCACCAACGTCGAGCAGCTGCGTGGTCAACTCGTGTATACGCGCCAGGCTTCTGGCGTGGCTGTCCTGCGAGGCTTGGTGGGGGTCGGGCATCGGTCAATTCGAATAGTCCGTTCCATTATTAATAAGACTTCTGCGACGTTCCCCCAAAACGCGACGGATTAATCAGGGTGGAGGCGCATCCAGGCGCGATTACATGAACATCCACATCTCAGTCGACATGGAGGGCATCGCAGGCATCGTGCACGAGAGCCAGGCAGAACAGGGCAACCACGACTATCCCAGGATGAGAGAGCTCATGACGAACGAGGTGTTGGCTGCCGTGGATGGAGCCAGAGAAGGTGGCGCGACCGGGTTCGTGATATGTGACGCTCACGACACTGGCAGGAACCTCATCGTAGAACGATTCGACGACGATGTAGAAATCGTGCAAGGCAGCCCATACGAGTTCGGGATGATGGGCGGAATCTCGAAGGACTTCGGCGCGGCATTCCAGGTCGGATACCATGCCATGAGGAACACGCACATGGGAGTGATCGGACACACCTACACTTACACAGTCCTGGCGCTCCGAATCAACGGCACCCTCGTCGGCGAGACCGGGCTGAACGGGGCACTCGCAGGCCATTTCGGAGTTCCCCTGGCTATGGTCGCCGGGGACAAACACGCCGTGGACCAGGCAAGCGGGCTCGTGAAGGGGCTCATCGGGGTGCCGGTGAAGACCGGCACGGGGATCTACGGGGCTCGGTCGCTCTCCCCGAAGAAGGCCTGCGCAGTCATCAGGGCCGGAGCCACGAAGGCCGTGAAGGCGGCGAGCACCATAAGACCTTATTCACCCGGCATTCCAGTGCACATCGAGGTAGACTTCGCCAGCCCGGTGATGGCCCAATACTGCTCCGCGGTCCCCTCCGTGGAGGTACGGGACGGCTCCACAGTGATCTACGACGCGAAGGATATGGCCTCAGCTTTCAGGCTCTTCGAAGTCCTGTTGACACTCGCAGGAAGCGCAAGGAGAGAAGGAGAGCTGTGACCTCACGGCCAAGGGACGTCACATACGCCTGAGGGCGGACGAACTGTTAATAACACATCCCTAGATTCACCATTGCGCAACGTGGCGAGACATCATGGCATTCATTGTCAGAGGGCTCAGAGAGGACGAGATCGAGAAGATGGCGGATGTCTGGACGAAGGCCGGCCTCCCCTTCAGGCCGACAGGCAGGGACAGCCTCGAGAGCCTGAGACAACAGTGGAGGGCGCAACCCAAGTTCTTCGTGGGCGCCTTCGAGGCCGATAGAATGATAGGTGTGGCCATCGCGACCGACGACGGTCGTAAGGCCTGGATCAACAGGCTGGCGGTGATCCCCGAGGAGCAGGGCAAGGGTGTCGCCAAGGCCATCGTCAACGAATGCGAGAGGATATTCCGCGACCTCGGGAGGGGGGTCTTCGCCATAATGATCGAGGGGGAGAACGACGCCTCCGAACACCTCTTCGAGGGGATGGGCTACAAGCACGAGAAGGACATCAGGTACTACGCGAAGAGGATCGGACAAGACCTCTAGACGCGAGATAAATGCCCGCCGCTCCCCACTTCGCTCGCGCGACCATGGCACACTCGCGCGCATGCGTATTGCTGGGCCTTCGACATGTTTTTATAACCCTGTGTAAATGCGACCCTGGGATGCACTCGAGGGACTCGAATGCCGGACATGCCTTTACACGATGAGGTCCCGGACACGACGCGCCAGCAGCCAAGCGTGCTGCCTGTCGCGGACATGATGGACATACTCAGATTCATCGCCCGTGCGGAGCCGATCGACTCGCTGCTGCAGAAGGTAACGAACACCGTGACGGACTCGTTCGGGATAAGCCGATTGACGATATGCATTCTCGACGAGAGGACAGGGGCGTTCGTCCCTAGAACGATACACGGCTACCCGCCGGACAAGGTCCTCTCGATAAAGAAGCACAGCTACACAATCGAAAGGAAGAGGGCTGAACTCCGGGAGGATTTCCGGGTCGGACGCAACTCATACTATGTGAGGGCGGAGGACAAGAGTCACGCGTTCGATGACGACCTCGACTATGTCCTCGACCCCGCATCCATAACGAAGGCGCGGGAGTCTCCCAGGCACTGGCACGAACTCGACTGCATATATCTCCTCATGACGGACAGGCTCGGCAACTGGATCGGGTGGATCGAGATCGACGGCACAAAGGATGGAATGGTCCCGTCGGCCGAAACGCTGGACCGCATCCAGCTCCTCGCGGACCTCACATCTATAGCCATCGAGAACCTCAAGATGTACGAGGAGGCCATCAACGCCATGAACGAATCGCAGGGCTACCTCGACCTGATAGTCCACGACATCGGCAACCTCGTCAACCCGCTGCTGTACTACCTCGACAGTGCGAAGGATGACGTGGTTCTAGATTCCAGGACCAACGACCGACTCAAGAAGGCGACATCCGTCGCCACCGCGACAAAGAACCTCGTCGATAGCGTGAGGAAGCTCTCCGAGGTCAAGTCGTCGGAGTTCTCGTCCAGAGAACGCCACGATCTCAGGGAGGTCCTCGTGAGGTGCATCTCGAACGCCAGGAGGGACTTCCCATCCAAGGATGTCGTCGTGTGTGTGGACTGCCCCGAGACGGAGAGCGCCGTCCTTGCGGACGATCTCATAGACGATCTCTTCACCAACGTGCTGAACAACGCGGTCAAGTACACGCCGAAGCAGGTCGCCGAGATCGAGGTCAGTGTCCAGGACGCTCACACGGCTTGGACGGTACGGATAGCGGATCACGGCATCGGCATCCCCGACGAGAAGAAGGGGCATGTGTTCACCCGCTTCGCGAAGAGGCCGCAGGGCGTCGAGGGAACCGGGTTGGGCCTGTCCATAGTCGCTCTCCTCGCCGGCAGATACAACGGCATCGTGAACGTCAGGGACAGGGTGCCCGGCAACCCGAGCGAAGGGGCGTGTTTCGAGATATCTCTGCCCAAGGCACCTGCACCGGACGACACCAGGTCGAGCAACGGCGAGGCAATCCCCGGGATGTACTGACCATGCAGCCAGCACAAGTGGAAAATACACGTAGATGCTTCTCCGGACGCATGGAAGGCAGGGCCAAGGGAGCCCCTGGCATACGGAAGACTGACGATTTCACCTCCATCCGTGAACTCGCCCTCAAGTCCGGCCTCGAGGATGGGACCTTCGAGAACGTCGCGGCAGCGTACGGATACTACGTCGGCGACAAGCTAGTGGGCTGTGCCGCCCTCAAGATCGAAGGGCAGCGGTATTCGGTGGAATGGCTGGCTGTCTCCGAGGATCTGCGCGGAATGGGGATAGGGGCGATGCTCGTCTCGAGGGTGGAATCCGAAGCGCGCATGATGGGTGCCGGCAGGCTCTGGGCCCTCGCTAGGGCGCCTCGCTTCTTCGAACGGGTAGGATTCAGGAAGAGCTCCATCGACGAGGCAGGTGGGCCATCCATGAGCAACTGCCTCCTCTGCAAGCAGTACGGACAGGACTGCTTCCCCGCAGTCGTCGTCAAGACATTCTGACCGCAATCCGGCACACGGCGGCGACAGGGTTAAGTAACTGGCCATGGGTAGGACGGATAACGATGGGAGGGCATCCCCTTGACCATAGGCCATAAGAAGATACTTTCCTGCGCGAAGAGCATCGTGGACACCTCGAACCTGAAGAAGGCGGACTCCGTGATCATCACGGGGGGAGTCCACACGATGCCCCTCCTCGAAGAGGTCGCGATGGAGTGCTACAGGAAGGGCGCCATACCGATGATCGTCATCACCTCGGACACACTAGCCAAGAGGGTGTACGGGGAGGTGCCCGCCAAGACCATGGAGACGACGCCGGGGGCTCAGCTCGCGGCGATCAAGGCCTCCGACATGCTGATCCATATAGAGGACCTGGATGATCCGACCATCGCGACCGCGTTCCCCAGGGAGAAACTTAAGGCCAGGCAGAAGGCCATGCTCCCGGTCTACGACGTCATATACCACAAGACCGATGGCAAGAAGTGGCTGTATGCAGGATGGCCGACCCGCAAGGCGGCCAAAGCGTACGGCGTGAGCTACGACGCCTTCGAGGACATCGTCATCGGCGGCATCTCCGTGCCTCCGACCGAGCTGAGGGCCACGGGGCAGAAGTTCAAGAACAGATTCAAGGACGCATCATGGGTCCATGTCTGGGATGACAAGGGGACGGACTTCAGGGTCAAAGTCGAGGGAAGGCGGCTGAACATCGACGACGGGTTCATCAGCAAGGAGGACTACGACGTCGGGGACAGGGGTGCGAACCTCCCAGCAGGCGAGGTCTTCTTCGCGCCGCACGAGACGGTCGGCGAGGGAACCCTGTACTGCCCCGTCTCGACCGACAGGATGTCCGAGAAGCCGGTCCGAGATGTCCATCTTGAGTTCAGGAACGGCAGGCTCGTGATGGACAAGCTGACGGCGAGGGTCAACGAGAAGGCCATGAGAGCCAGCTTCCATGAGTGCGAGGAGGTCGACAAGAAGAAGTACGACCCCGTGCGCACGACCAACATCGCGGAACTGGGCATCGGGTTCAACCGTCTCATCAAGAAGGCGGTCGGCTACATCCTCACCGACGAGAAGGTCACGGGCACGGTCCACCTGGCATTCGGGTCCAACAACACCTACGGCGGCAAGTCCGAATCGGTCATGCACTGGGACTTCGTCTCCGCCCCCGGGGTCAACATCGAGGTCGAGCGGATAGATGGGAAGAAGGTCATGGCGATGACCAAGGGGAAGCTGCTCTGAGCGTCAGCGTGTGACCAGCCTCTTCCCCGCCTCCTTGGCAGCGGCGATGGCCGCGACCCGGCGCGGCTCTAGGCCTTTGTCGTCTGTGTGAGGCAGCAGGACCTCGCCCGACCACTCGTAGTCAATAGCGGCGAAGAACGCCTTCGCCACGTGCCTAGCAGGGTCGAACACTATGCTCTTCTCGGACCCGGCGCAGGCGACGAAGAGCCCCTTCGGCCTGGGACCGGGGCCGTAACGCCTCTTGCCCATGACGTACTTCTCTACCCAGAAGCACTGGCAACGGTCGATCATCGCCTTCGTCTGGGCGGTCAGGCCCATGAAGAATATCGGAGAGGCGAGCACGATGGCATCCACGGACGTTATGCGCCCATAGATGCTGGACATATCGTCCTCCTGGGCGCACGAGACGCCGTCGTCGCAAGCGCGGCACGCTAGGCAAGGGTGTATGTTCATGCGGGCCAGGTCGATGC
Source organism: Thermoplasmata archaeon (assembly GCA_025457845.1). The sequence goes on from JALOTO010000008.1 coordinate 9,106, forward strand.
GTTCGACGTCGGCCCCGGCCTCCTTCGCCCCTTCAAGTGCCGCGTCGAGGAGCTTCGAGGTGTTGCCGTCAAGGCACGGCCCGCCCATTATGCCCAGCACTCTCGTTACCATGGCAGCCCTTTCCCTTGGGGCCGAGGAGCGTGTGCGGCTTATTTCAACCTGCTGTCCTCATCCGCAAGGTTATTCGGGGCCGTCTCTCCATACAGTCATGGCGATCATGTGGCGCGGATGAGGTTCCAGGGCAAGTCCGTGGTGGTCACGGGCGGGGCGTCAGGCATCGGAAGGGCTACGGCCCAGGCATTCATGGAGGAGGGAGCGGACGTCTCCGTGATCGACCTCTCGAAGAGGTCGTGCGAGACATTCCATAAGGACATGTCGCGCCTCGGGCTCGACCCCCTGGTCCTCACCGGGGACGTCACCGAATCGAGACAGGTCGCCCAAATGGTCCGGAAGGTCCTGAAGGTCCACGGGAGGATCGACGTGCTCTTCAACAACGCAGGCATACTGGTCGAAGGGACCGTCGAGGATGTCACGGAGAGGGATTGGGACAGGATAATGGCGGTCAACGTCAAAGGCGTGTTCCTCATGAGCAAGGCCGTCGTCCCCATAATGCTGGGACAGGGGAAGGGGGTCATCGTAAACAACGCCTCTTGCAGCGGCCTCGTCGGCGACAGGAACGCCATCGCCTACAACACCTCCAAAGGTGCTGTCGTACTCCTGACGAAGTGCCTCGCATTGGACTATGCTGGCAAGGGGATCAGGGCGAACTGCGTCTGCCCGGGGGAGATCGACACCCCCATGTTCAGGCAGGAGGCGAAGGCACGGAGGATGCCAGTCGAGGAGTACCGCAAGATGCTCTGCGAGGTCCACCCGATAGGGAGGCTCGGGGTGCCCAGGGAGGTGGCTGCGGCGGTCCTGTTCCTGGCCTCCGATGAGGCCAGCTTCGTTACCGGGGCTGCTTTCTCGGTCGACGGTGGATACACCTGCCAATGAGCCCTCGGACGCAGAATTTGCGAAAAGTATTATGCTAAGCCTTGACGCTCCTTCGGACCACCGGGGAGACCCCCTTGAACGTGGGGCCCGGATAGGGAGGAAGGAATCATGGCATCTGCCAAACTCAAGGAGCTTCTGAACCAGGCGATAGCGAGAGAGGTCCAGGTCTCCGTCCAGTACATGTGGCAGCACGTGCAGTGGGCCGGAGTCGAGCACTTCGCAGTGAGCGACAAGCTGAAGGAGGTGGCGGTCCAAGAGATGAAGCACGCGGAGAAGATCGCCGAGAGGCTCTGGTACCTGGGCGGCACCCCGACGACCAAACCGGCATCGATCCAGGTCGGCGGAGAGCTGTGGGAGATGGTGGACAACGACATCAAGGCCGAGGAGGAGGCGATCGTGCTCTACAAGAAGATAGAGAAGGTCGCCGAGGCCGAGGGCGACGTCACCACCAGGTTCATCTTCGAGGGGATCCTCGAGGACGAAGAGGACCACCACGACTTCTTCACCTCGCTCAAGGAGAAACCTGGACAGAGGTAGGACCTGGCACCCAACGGCGGAGCGATAAAACCGTAAGAGCGAGGGGCCTTGGCCCCTCGCTGGAAATCGATTCCGAAAAGGTTTTCAGGCCGTCGCCTTGCGCTTCTTCCTGCCGAAGAGCTTCCTCTTTATGCACTTGATCTTCAGGCGCTGTATCGACTCCGTCGGGTTCAGCTTCTTGGGGCAGACCTCGACGCAGTTGAAGATCGTGTGGCATCTGTAGACCCCGTCCTCGTTGTCGACAAGGTCCAAGCGCTCGTCGGTGATCGTGTCCCTTGTGTCCGCCACGAACCTGTACGCCTTCATGAGGGCGGCGGGGCCGAGGTAGTCCTTGGTCGTCCAGGCGACCGTGCAGGAGCTCGTGCATGACCCGCACAGGATGCAGTCGATCGGCTCGTTGATTGGGACCCTCTCCTTCGGAGACTGCAGATACTCCCTCTCCGGCGCTGGCTCGCGGCCGACGAGGAACGGCTTGACCCTCTTCATCCTCTCGAAGAAGTGGTCGTAGTTGACAGCGAGGTCCTTAACGACCTCCTGGTGCGGGAGAGCGCTGATGTGCAGGTCACCCTTGCCTGCGAACTGCGCTATCTGCGTCTCGCACGCCAGGCGTATCTTGCCGCCTATTACCATGGCGCATGAACCGCAGACGCCGGCCCTGCAGCAGAACCTGAACGCGAGGGTACCGTCCTGGTGGTTCAGGACCTCGAACAGCGCGTCGAGCACCGTCATGCCCGGCCTCAGCTTCACGGTGAACTTCTGCCAGTAGGGCATCGCATCGGCCTTCGGGTCGAACCGCTGCACCTTGATGGTGATCTCTCCTTCGGCCATGTCAGTACCTCCTTGCCTCGGGCTTGAACTTGGTGATCTTCACAGGCGAGTAGGTGATCACGGGTCCCGCGGACGAGTAGGTCGCTATCGTGTGCTGCAGGAACTTCGTGTCGTCCCTCTCCTTGAAGTCAAGCCTGGAATGCGCGCCCCTGCTCTCCTCCCTCTTCAGGGCGCCGACCACTATGGCCTCGGCGACCTCCAGCATGCCCTCGAGCTCGAACGCGCGCATGAGATCCAGGTTGTACGACTTGCCCTTGTTCTGGACCACCACGTGCTTCATGCGTTCCTTGAGCTCCTTGACCTTGGCCAGCGCCTCCTCCATCTGGGCCTTCGACCTGTAGATGCCGACCTTCTCGATCATGGTCTGCTTCATCTCGGCCCGTATGTCGGAGTGGTTGTCCTCGCCAGCCCTGTCGAGCAGGCCCTGGATCCGCTCCTTGGCCTCCCTGAGCGTCTTCTGGACGGCGGCCTCGCCCTCCTTGAAGGTCTTCTTCGCCAGGACGTACTCAGCGGCCACGGCTCCGGACTTCTTGCCGAAGACCACCGTGTCCAGGAGCGAGTTCCCGCCTAGGCGGTTCGCCCCGTGGACGCTCACGCACCCGCACTCTCCGGCCGCGTACAGCCCCTTGAACTTCGTGGCGCCCTCGATGTTGGTGTCCAGCCCGCCCATCGTGTAGTGCTGTCCTGGCTGGATGGGCACCGGGTTCTCTATCGGGTCCACACCGACGAAGTTGATCGCGAGGTCCCTTATGCCTGGCAGCCTCTCCATGATCTTGGCCCTGCCGAGGTGCCTGAGGTCGAGGTGGACATAGTCCTTGCCGTCTATGCCCCGCCCCTCGTTGATCTCCGTCTGGATCGACCGCGAGACGATGTCCCTTGGAGCGAGCTCCATCGCCTTCGGAGCGTACTTGCTCATGAAGCGTTCGCCGAGGGAATTGACCAGGTACCCGCCTTCGCCTCTCGCCCCCTCGGTCATCAGTATGTTCGTGCCGAAGAGCGAGGTCGGGTGGAACTGGACGAACTCCATGTCCTTCAACGGGACGCCCCTGCGGTAGCATGCGGACTGGGCCGAACCCGTCGATATGAGCGCGTTCGTCGACCTGCCGTATATCTGGCCGCTCCCTCCGCTCGCGATGATGACCGCCTCAGCCATGAAGGTCTCCAGCTCGCCGGTCCTCATGTTCCAACAGATGAGGCCCCTGACGGCGTCGCCTTCCACGACGAGGTCGACCATGATCCGGTCCTCGTAGAGAGGGATGCCGAGCTTGACGGACCGCTCCCACAGCGTGTGGAGCATGTACTGACCGGTCTTGTCGGTCGCGTAGCATGTCCTCGGATAGCCTGCGCCGCCGAACGGCCTCTGGGCGATCTTCCCATCGTCGGTCCTCGAGAACGGGCACCCCCAGTGCTCCATCTCGACGATGCACGGGACCGCCTCCTTCGTCATGAACTCGACGGCGTCCTGGTCGGCGAGGAAATCGCTCCCCTTTGTCGTGTCGAAAGCATGCTTCTCGGCGTTGTCGTCCTTGGCCGCGGGGTTGTTCGCGAAGGACGCGTTCACACCACCCTGTGCCGCACCTGAGTGCGACCTCACTGGGTGGACCTGCGAGATGATCGCCGTGTCGACCTTCGGGGCCGATTCGATGGCTGCCCTCAGGCCCGCCAGTCCCGAGCCGACCACCAGTATCTTGTGGTAGTACACCTGCTCACGCTCCGTTTATGAATGGCAGGAGGATGACTATCCCCCAGACGAGTGTGCCAACGCCGACCACGAACAGGCCGACGTCGATCGCCCTCTTCCTGTTCGCGAACATGTCGAAATCGAACAGCACGGTCCTAAGCCCGTTCAGCCCGTGGAACAGGACGCACGTCAGCATTCCGAGGTCGACCACCACGTAGATTAGTGCGTCGAGCCTCAGGCTGACCTCTTCGAAGGTTATCAGAGGCTCCTCGCCGGTCTCTGCCCCGACATCCATGAAGTGCGAGACGTAGATATGGATGGCCAAGAACACGATCAGCAGCACGGCTGTGAGTCTCTGTAGGAACCATGGCCACGTCCCGGCGACCTTCGTCGTCGCGATCTTCTGGTCAGCCATCTCACGCACCTCCTCTGAACAGCAGGTGCCAGATCGCCCAGAGGCCGCCGACCGTCAGTACGGCCGATACGGCCATCATGACCCAGAACACCAGCTTCTGCCTCTTGATCCCCATGCCTAGGTCGAACAGCACGACCCTGAAACCGTTCATCGCGTGGTAGATCACTACGACCACCAGTATGAAGTCCATGGCCACCAGGAGGGGCTGCGACGTCATCTCCATGAGGACATCGAAGTCCGCCCCGTCCGCTGCCAGCGACGCAGTCGTGATGAAAGACAGGTGCAGGAACACGTAGACGACAAGGGCCAGACCGGTCAGCCTGTGCCCTACCCATGCCCACATTCCAGTCTTCATGTTCGTCGGCCAGAACTCGCTGTTCCTGCCGAACAACCACTTGAAGTTCTTCAGGATGCTCCTCAAAGATTCCATCTGAACACCTGACCGTTCATAGTTCCCATCTGCGGTCAACGGTGCGACCCATCTCATATGGAGAATTGGACCGCTCTCCGTCCCCAGGGCGCCTTGACGGTCGAGAACATACTTAAGCATATCTAAATGGACGAAATCCCTTCGAAAGGAGCGCGCATCCGTTCAGTTCGTGGCGAATGACGCTGACACGAGTTGCGAAATTCGTTTACTTCCTTCGAATGAGGCCGAGCAGCGAGAGGGGCGGGGGGAGCGGCCCGCAATGTAAAGTACGGACATGCCGATACACGCCCCGATGAGCGACCTCCCGAAGTACCAATGCAATGTCTGCGGATGGATCTATGACCCGGCAGTCGGGGACCCGAGTCAGAACATCGAACCGAACACCGCCTTCGAGGACCTGCCAGACGACTGGGTCTGCCCGGAATGCGGAGCGGGGAAGGAAGAGTTCACACAGCTCTGACGGTCGAACCGACCAACCATCTGACACCCACCCAAGAGGCGCATGAGATGATACTCCGTCTGGCTATAATCGGCTTCGGCAACGTCGGCCAGGAATTCGCGCGGCTGCTCCTGTCGAAGAGGGAATGGCTCGTGAAGAGCAAGGGTCTGGACATCGAGGTCCTGGCCATCGCCACCAAGAGCAGGGGCTCCCTGCTGGCGAAGAGAGGGCTTGACCTGCAGCGGGTCCTCGATGAGCTCAAGTCGAAAGGCCATCTGCGGGACTACGGCCCGGAGGTCACCGACCTCTCTCCGCTCAGCATCATAGACGAGTGCGATGCCGACATGTTGGTCGAACTCACGACGCTCGACATCGAGACTGGCCAGCCAGCAAAGGACCACATCTCAAACGCACTTCAAGCGGGCCTCGACGTGGTCACAGCGAACAAGGGGCCGATAGCCCATTCGTACGATGAACTCAGGTCCATGGCCAGGTCAAGGAACGTCAGGCTCAGGTTCGAGGGTACCGTGATGGACGGGACCCCCGTCTTCAACCTCGTCGAGAGGACACTGCCCGGATGCGAGGTGATAGGCCTCCGGGGGATACTCAACAGCACCTCCAACTTCGTGCTGACAGAGATGCAGCGAGGAAGGACCATGGCCGAGGCGATAGCCGAGGCTCAGAGGAGAGGGTTCGCCGAGGCCGACCCGTCCCTTGACATCGACGGATGGGACGCTGCCGCGAAGATAACCGCGCTCGCCAACGTCATGATGGGCGCGCGAATGACGCCCCAGAGGGTCGAGCGCGAGGGGATCAGGGGAACCGGCACCGACGAGCTCGCACGGGCCAAGAAGGACGGCGCCAGGATAAGGCTCGTCGCCGCGGCGAAGAGGGAGGGGGACGGAGTCCGGCTGACCGTAAGGAAGGAGGCAGTGCGCCCCGAGGACCCGTTCTGGGCGGTCGACGGCACCTCGAGCGCACTGACGATCCGCACAGACCTCATGGGGGACATCACGATACTCGAGACGGATCCGACGGTGACCCAGACCGCCTACGCGGTCCTGTCGGACATGCTCCTCGTCGTGGAATCGATACGCGCCGGGACCATCTGACGGCTCATTGTGTCTCGAGGCTGAACTCCGCCTCACCGTAGTAGAAACCGGAACCGGACCTGCTGTCGTGCTCCGCGGTGAGGATCGTGAGATGCCCCGCCTCCTGACCCACTAGCCAGTCGAAGAGCTCCCTTGCCCCGGGATCCGTGGCCTTCAGGGCGGCCGACCGGTAGTACTCTACGGATTTCCTCTCGACCGTCATGCCGACCTCGAGGACCTCGAGCTCGCTGGCGCCATCCTTGATCTTGCGCCTGGCCACCTCCCTGTCCCTGAAGACCGAAATCTGCGGCATGCGTGGAGCGGTCGACCTGACATCGCTGAGGGTCCCCCATCCCTTCCCGGATTCCAGGCGCCTCATCTCCTCCTCTATGACCTCGATGTGCTTCTGCTCCTGGCGGACGAGGCTGGAGAACATCTCCCTGGCGCGGGGGTGCTTCATTGTCTTCGCGGCCCTCTCGAAGAAGTCCTTGCCCTCAAGCTCCATGTCAATGGCGTTCCTGAGCACGTCCAGAGAATCCTGGGGATGGGCCATCGTGATCTCCTCGACTCTGGAACGGTCCGCACGGGATATAGGCATTTTGGCGAATGTGGACCAAGACGCGCGGATGGCCTACTGTGCCGTCATTCCACCGTCCACGGAGAGCGACGCCCCGGTGACGAAGGACGCTTCATCGGAGGCCAAGAAGACGACGACCGCCGCGACCTCCTCCGGCCGTCCGATCCTGCCGACAGGGAGTTCCTCGTTCATCCGCCTCAGGTACGACCTCTCGTCGCCTGACGCCTTCGCCTCCTTGGACAGCATCGGGGTGTCGATTGTCCCAGGGTTGACGCAGTTGACCCTTATCCCGAACGGGGCGTAGTCGAGTGCCATCGCCTTCGTCATGACCGTCACCCCGCCCTTCGACGCGCAGTATGCGGGGCAGGCGCGGTTCCCGATGAGGCCGGCATCGGAGGAGTTGTTGACGATGACGCCAGAGCCCTGTCGTTTCATGTGTGGCACGGCGTACTTGGTGACGAGGAAGGTGCCCTTCAGGTTCGTGTCCACGACCCTGTCCCACTCGTCCTCGGTCATATCCTCCGCCAGACGTTCGATGTAGACTCCGGCGTTGTTGAAGAGCACGTCGATCCGGCCGAACCGCTCCACGGTGAATTCCACCATCCGCTTGGCGTCTGCGGGGACGGCGACGCTGCCGGCAACGAAGGCGGCGTCAGCCCCCCCCTTTAGGGACTTGAGGGCCTTCCGTCCCTTCGCGTCCGACCGGCCCGTGATGACGACCTTGGCTCCCTCGTCCAGCATGAGCCGCGCAACGGCGAGGCCGATCCCCTCGGTTCCCCCGGTCAGCAGCGCGACCTTCCCCTTCAGCCTCATGCTCACCGACTGCGAGAATCATGCAGCGGCATCATAATACTTCTGCGGGGGAGTCCAGAGCGTCACTTCGCCGAGGTCATCGGGAGGGCGACGCGGAAGATGCTGCCCTTGGAGTGGTCCCCAGGCACTCTGTCCTCGACCCATACCATCCCGTGGTAGGCCTCCACTATTGCGCGGACGATTGACAGTCCGAGACCGCTCGCTATCGGCCCGTCGGCCCGCCCAGAGAACCTGCCGAACACGACCGTTTTCTTGGAGTCCGGTATGCCGATCCCGTTGTCGGCGACCGAGACACACCAGTACCTTCGGTAATCGACGAAGAACTCCCCTATCGACACCTCCACGACGACCTGGTCGTGTGGGTCGTACTCGACGGCGTTCTGCAGGATGTTGGTGAATATGTCCTCCGCCAGCTCGTTCGCCGTCACGAAGTAGCGGTGATTGTTGAGCTTGACGTCGATCTTGACATTCTTCTCCGGAGCTCCCCTCAGGACCTCCTGGGTGCTCTCCTTGAGCACCTCGCCGAGCTCCACGGGGCCGAGATTCAAGGCGCCCTCCTCCTCGATCTTCGTGAGCTTGCTCGCACGCTGGATCAGCTCGCTGATGCTCCATGCCGATGAGGAGGCCCGCTCCAGATAGGCTGTGGCCTTCGCAGGGTTGGACGAGGCCATGGCCAGGTAGCTCGTGACCGCCTGGTTGTAGTTGTTGATGTCGTGGGCGATGATGTCGCTCAGGAACCTGGTCCTCTGCGCGACCTCGACCTGTCTCTGGAACATCTTCGAGTTGGCGATTGCGATGCCGGCCAGGTGCGAGAACACGGTCAAGGCCTCTATTGTCTCCTTGTCGAAGACCTTCTTCGTGAACGGCTCCGTGATCTCTATGTACCCGGCTACCTTGCCATCCTTGTCGGCGAACACGAACTTCAGGTAGTCGAGTTCGTGCCACTCGTCCTGGTCCTTCCGGGGGCTGGTTATGTCTTGGACATTGAAGTAGAAAGGTTCGTCGGACTTGACGTACTCCTCTGGCTGAGGGCGCACGAAGTAGACGTTCTCTGAGAGCTTGTACTTCTCATCGAGATCGCGCTTGAGGCGCTCCTGGCTGTAGGTCAGTTTCTTTATCCTCTCGGCCTTCGCTCCCTCGTAACCGTGGGTCGCCCGGATCCTGAACACCTGTTCGTTGTCGTCAAGGACACTGATCACGAGCCCCCTGACTGAGAAGAGATCGGCGATCGTTGTCGCGATGGTCTGGAGGACTGTGTCCAGGCTCTGGACCTTCATCACTTCGGAGAGCACGCTGACCATGTCCCCCGCGAACCTCGGCGGGACGGTAGCCTGCTTTGAGGCAGGCCTACTCTTCGCTCTCTCGGAAGTATTCTGCATCGCGCATCCCCAGAGGCCGTTCCCATGAACGGCATGTGAGTGAAATACTCCTCACTATTATAACTTTCGCGAGACAGCGTCTCACCAGTAACACATCCAGCAGAGGCGCACCCGAGCCCTTCGCGCAAACTGACTAATACGCGGAACAGGATTTCCCCGCGGAGGGTCTGAAGATGGCAGAGGAGACACCCATTGGACACGTGATGCAGTTCTTCGCCAAACCCAGCGTGGCGGCGATAGAGGTCACATCTGGAACCCTCTCGGTCGGCGACAAGATCCGCATAAAGGGGACCACGACCGAGTTCGAGCAGACGGTCGAGTCGATGGAGATAGACAGGAAGCCAGTCTCCAGCGTATCCGCAGGTCAGGCGGTCGGGATCAAGGTCCGCGACAGGGTAAGGCCGCACGACATGGTTTTCAAGTTGGCCGTCCAGCCTTAAATCCCGATACCCCGTATTCCCGGTCGCATGAAACCGTCAGTCATAGTCCACGGCGGAGCCTGGGACATCCCGGACGATCAGGTGGACCGTCACATCGCGGGGTGCGAGCGCGCTGCCGCAAGGGCAAACGAGGTTCTCTCAAAAGGCGGGTCAGCCCTCGACGCCGTGGAGGAGGCGGTCGTGGTGATGGAGGACGACCCCATATTCGACGCTGGAAAGGGTTCAGTCCTCAACCAGATGGGCTTCGTCGAGATGGATGCCATAGTGATGGACGGTCGAACCCTCAGGTCCGGGGCAGTGGCAGCGCTCAGGAACGTCAGGAACCCCGTCAGGGTCGCCCGGCGTCTCATGGAAACGACCCACTTCTCGATGGTCGCTGGCCACGGCGCACTGAGATTCGCCCAGTCCAACGGTTTCGAGACCTGCACTGACGAGGAGCTCCTCGTGGGCTGGGAACTGGACGACTACCGCGAGTTCCAGAGGACCGGCATCCTCAGGACGAGAGAGGAGTTCGAGGGTGACAAGCCGGACACCGTTGGCGCGTGCGCCGTCGATTCTGAAGGGCATGTGGCCTGCGC
>JALOTO010000097.1 GCA_025457845.1 Thermoplasmata archaeon
CGACGAGGCGGCGGACTTCGATGTCGTGCTCTACGGCGCCGACTGGGCCAACCGCGGCATGATCTACGAGAACGGCGACAGCGTGACCATAGCCGACCCCGTCTGCGGCGAGTGGGACGCGGCGGTGGCGCTGAAGAACAGCGCCTCGGACGCCGAGTTCGTGCTCACCGTCACGACCACGAGCTACGAGGCGTGGAGCGACCTGAAGCTCAGCACGTACTCCCTATGGCTCGAGCCGGAGGGCGGCACGTCGTTCACTGTCTCCATGAAGGGGAGCGCGCAGTGCTTCAAGGGCATGATAGTCGCCTACGACCTCGTGACCGGGTGCGAGTACGACAGGCTGATGGTGAACGGCAAGGCGTGAGCGGAGGCCGTCGAAACCGTTTCCGTCAAACCTCTTCCATTCCTTTTCTTCCGACCCGTTGTCCGTCCGGTGCACTATGGTCTTCTGTAGCCCCCCTTCGGGACCAGTATCTCGAATCTCGCGCCTTTCCCGAAGATGCCCCTCTCCCTGATCGCGATGTTGGTCAGCTCCAGGATCTCCCGCGCGATGTACAGCCCGTACCCGGTATGTTTCCCGTACCCGCGGTCGAATATGATCTCCTTCTCGTTGTCTGGGATGCCGACGCCGTCGTCCTCGTACACAATCGTCAGTCCGCCGTCCGACTCGACCTCCGAGGCGGTGATGGCCGTGACCTTCTCGCCGTGCCTCAACGAGTTCTCGGCAAGGTTGTAGAGTATCCTCTCGAGCATCATGTCGGAATAGAGCTCGAAGTCCGACAGCTCGTTCCTCACCTTGACGTGCCCCAGGTCCAACGATGCCATCGCCCTGTCGAATACGCCCCTCGCGTTCTGCCATTCCGGGCTGGTGGTCCCTATAGCCTGGTAGGTCTTCATGAACTCCAGCTGGCCCAGGATGGCCTTGCAGGACGTGATGATCCTGTCCAGGTACTTGGCCAGGTCCCCCTCCGGCTGCATGGCCTTTGCCGTCTCGGCGTAACCGAGCGCCACGGTCAGCTGGTTCAGGGCGTCGTGTCTTGTCAATGTGCTCATCAGATGCAGTTTCCTGTGCGCCTGCCAGAGTGCCTTCTCCGCCCTTTGGCGCTCCCGCTCGCTCCTATCCCTGGTCAGCCTGGCATGCAGCACCGGGGCGACGAAGCTCGCCATCGCCTTGACCTGTTCGAGGTCCTGTTCCGCGTAGTCATAACCCCTGTTGGCGACCGCGAACAGCCCGACGACCTCGCCGACGTGGATCAGGGGGACGCAGATCGACCGTTCGATATGGATGTGTCCCTGGGGTGGGTGATGCCCTGCGTTCGACATGACCGGCCTCTTCTCGATGAGCGCCCGCCCCCAAGTCCCTCCCCATGCCTCCCTGGGGAAGATGTAGGTCTTCCCCGGGATCTGGCACTCCTTCCAGATGTCCTTGGTCATCGAGGGGGCTACCATGGCCCCGTTCTCGTCGATGTACGCGAAGAAGCCATGCCTGCTCTTCGTGGTCTTGAGAAGGATCTTCAGGACCTCGTTGTACATCTCGTCGTCGGGGACGTTCAGGAAGATCGGGACGATCTCGTTCATGGCCTGGAGAAGGACGTCCGTTCCCGCTGCCTTCAGCTCCGTGTCATGCAGTTTGGATTCGCATTCCTCTTCAGAAGCGGGATGCCGAGGCGCCAAGGCAATGACATAACGGCATTGAATGGTTAAATAGCCGACTCCGCAGACCCGTACACAATTCGAAGCCGACGATGGCGGGATCTTGATTCACTTGGCCGTGAGTCTCAGCGCGTGACCGCTCCTGCCTCGAACCCCTTCGAGAACGCGACAAGGTTCTCCCTTGTCCGCCTGGAGATGCTCGTCTCGATGGCCTTCTCGAAGTACTGTCTTGAGACCCCTGTGACCCCGCAGCCCGCGAGCGCGCCGACCATCACGATGTTGGACGACATCGGGACCCCGGCCTCCTCAGCGATCCCCCTCGCGTCGACGGCCACGAACCTCTTTGACGCACCGGCGAACCGGGAGCGGACCTCATCCTCGGTCGGGTACCTGAGCTTCTGCGTCGAGACGCTCAAGGGTACCATCCGCTCCTTCGACGCGAGCACGACGGTGCTAGGGGAGGCCTTCGGGAGCGCCCTTAGGGTCTCGAGCAGCTCCAGCGACAGGATGAAGTCGGCCTTGCCATCCGGGATGAGGGGGCTGGACACATCGCCTATCCTCGCGGTGCAGATGACGGAGCCTCCCCGCTGAGCCATGCCGTGCGTCTCGCTGAGCAGGACATTCTGTCCAGCAAGGATCGCCGCCTCTCCGATGACCTTCGATGCCGTGATGATGCCCTGGCCGCCGACGCCTACGAGGTAGATGTCGACCATCACGGGACCTCCTTTATGGCCTTGTAGGGGCAGACCTGTTCGCAGACCCCGCAGCCGGCGCAGAGCGCCTGGTCTATGGTCTGGACCTTGTCCTGGCTGGAGATCGCCGGGCACTGGAACCTGTCGACGCAGGTCCTGCACTTCTTGCAGGCGTCCTGGTCGATGTGCTGCTTCTTCGCGATCGCCCCCTTCTCGTCCCTGCGCGCTATGAGTGCGCATTCGCGCCTCGCGACGATGACCGAGACGCCTGGCTGGGCGAGCGCCTCCTTGACGGCATCCGTGGTGACCTTGAGCTCGTAGGGGTCCACGACCTTGAGCCACTTCACGCCGCAGCCTCTCACCAAATCCTCGATGGATACCGCGGTGACCTCAGCCCTGCTCGGGTCCCTGGCGGTGCCGGGGTGCGGTTGATGCCCCGTCATGGCGGTCGTGCGGTTGTCGAGTATCATGAGGAGGAACCTGTGCCCGTGGTGCACGGCGTTGATGAGCCCCGGGACTCCTGCGTGGAAGAAGGTCGAGTCACCTATGAATGCGATGACGGGGAGGTCGTTAACCTTCGCGAGCCCGCCTGCGCTCCCGACGCTGGAGCCCATGCAGACCAGGAAGTCGGCCGCGTTGTACGGAGGGGCGACCCCGAGGGTGTAGCAGCCAATGTCGGATGCGAAGATCGCCTTCTTGTTCGTTGCCTTGTTGACCGCGAAGTAGGTCGCGCTGTGCGGGCAGCCCGCGCAGAGCACCGGAGGCCTGACGGGTAGGTCGCCTATGTCGGGCCCCTTGGTTTGGCCTGGTGCATCCATCCCGAATGCCTGGGCAAGCCCCTTGGCGACCAGTGCCTGGTCGTACTCGTGGTGGAACGGGAACACGCCGTCGGCCTTGCCGACGACCTTGGCCTGTATTCCCAGCCGTTGCGCGAGCGCGCGCGCCTGCATCTCCAGTATGGGTTCGAGCTCCTCGACGATGGCAACGGTCGCGTGGACGCTAAGGAAGTCCGCGAGCATCTTGGAGGGCACCGGGTGCGAGAAGCCGAGCTTGAGTATGTCGGCCTCGAGGCCCAGCTCCTTCGCGGCATCGAAGGCGTAGCTCGCCCCTGCGGACGACGTGATGATGCCTATCGCACCGCCGCCGCCGACCTTGATGACCCTGTTGAACTCCGATTCCTCGGACCTCTGCTCCGCCAGCTTCATCCTGTCAAGGAGCCAGATGTGGCGCATCCTGGCCACCGCGGGGACCGTGACGAACCTCTTCGGGTCCTTCACGAACTCCTTCTTCTCAGGGCCCTTGACGACCTCTCCCACTATGACGGGCCCGCGCACGTGGGATATCCTCGTCGTGGTCCTGAGGATCACCGGGAGCTCAAGCGCCTCCGAGAGCTCGAAGGCCCTCTTGGTCATGTCGTAGCATTCCTGCGGGTCGGACGGTTCGAGTAGAGGGAGGTTGCCCAGGAGGGCGTAGTACCTGTTGTCCTGCTCGTTCTGGCTCGAGTGGCAGGATGGGTCGTCCGCGGTAACCAGGACGAAGCCCCCTCGCGTGCCCGTGTACGCGAAGGTGAGCAGCGCATCCGCCGCGACGTTGACCCCCACGTGCTTCATGCTCACGATGGCCCTGACGCCCGATGCCGCCGCGCCCATGGCGACCTCGGCGGCCACCATCTCGTTCACGGAGTACTCGAAGTAGAATCCCGCGTCCTTGGCCACGCGCGCGAGGTTGTCGCCTATCTCCGACGCTGGGGTACCCGGATAGGTGGTCGCCACCGACACCCCGGACTCGAGGCACGCCCTCACGATGGCCTCGTTGCCGAGCAGCAGCACCTTCGAGCCGGCCTGAGCGCTGAGTATCCTCTCCATGGCACCCGTGGATTGGGTCATGTATGGAAATAGCTTTTCGACCTATCGGGAAATGGATTGCGCATTCGGCCATCTACCGCCTGGGGAGTACCAACCACGGGGGGCGGTCAGGCGCGCGCTACCTTGAAATAAGCCCGGGGGGTTGTCTGGGGCGTGTCTGGAAGGACCGTTGCAGAGAAGATACTGTCACGAGCGGCCGGGCTGCCGGACGCGAAGGCCGGGGAGGTCGTGGAGGCCAAGCCTGACCTCGTCATGTCACATGAGAACACCTTCCTCGTGAACAAGGCGTTCGCAGAGATGGGGGGCAAGAGGCCATGGGCACCGGAGCGCATGGTCATAGTCCTGGACCACAGGGGACCGGCGAACACCGTCGACACCGCGGTGGTGCACTCGAAGATACGCCAGCTGGCCAAGGACTACGGGGTCGAGAGGCTCTACGACGTCGGAGAGGGCGTCTGCCACCAGCTCCTGGTCGAGAAGAAGCTCGCGAAGCCGGGGCAGCTGGTGCTGGGGAGCGACTCGCACACGACGACCGCAGGCGCAGTAGGTGCGTTCGGCGCGGGCATAGGTGCGACCGAGATGGCCGGGATATGGGCCACGGGATCTCTCTGGATGAGGATACCTGAGACGATCCACATCAGGATCGAAGGACACCTCAGCCCGGGGTGCTTCGTCAAGGACATAGCGCTTCATCTTGCCGCGGAGTTCGGGCCGTCAGGGGCCGACTACTCGTGCGTGGAGTTCACGGGCATGCACATGCTCGACACGTCCCTTGCGGGACGGATGGTCCTCTGCAACATGGCGGCAGAGATGGGCGCCAAGGCGGCCATCGTACCAGCCGACTCCATCGCTCTTGTCTACTACGCAGGCTGCATCCCTCCGGAGTGCGGGCCTGTCCGGTCGGATGCGGACGCGAAGTTCTCGAGGAGGATGGAGCTGGATGTGGGCAACATCCCGCCGCTGGTCTCCGGGCCACACAAGATAGAGAACGTGGCGAGCGTGGAGAAGCTGCGCGGGACGAGAATCGACCAGGCCTTCATTGGGACGTGCACCAACGGCCGTCTCGAGGACCTCGTCGCCGTCTCGTGGGTGGTGAAGGGGAAGAAGGTGGCCCCGTGGTGCAGGCTGCTGGTCGCGCCTGCATCGCGAGAGGTGATGGAGGACGCAATGAACATGGGAGTGATCCAGACCATCCTCTCCGCCGGAGGCACCATACTCCCGCCTGGATGCGGCCCGTGCCTCGGGGCCCATGGAGGCGTCCTGGCGCCAGGCGAGGTATGCATCTCATCGAGCAACAGGAACTTCAAGGGCAGGATGGGCTCCGACGAGGCGGAGGTCTACATAGCCAGCCCTGCGACCGTCGCCGCGAGCGCCGTCGCGGGCGAGATCTCGGACCCACGGGAGGTGCTGACCTTTGAGCTCTGAGGGACGGGTCTGGCTCTTCGGGGACGACGTCAACACGGACCTCATAATCCCTGGCAGGTACCTCGACAGGTATGACCCGAAGCACCTCGCGGCCCACGCCATGGAGGGCGTGAGCAAGGAGTTCGC
>JALOTO010000098.1 GCA_025457845.1 Thermoplasmata archaeon
GAACCCGGGTATCCAGCTCGAAAGGCTGGAATGATTGACCGGACTACACTACGGGAGCATCTCGCGCCGCGTCCCGTCTATGGGCTGTCCATATTTAATCCTTCTCGGCAGCCAGCGGGGCCCGGTCAACGGCCTTCGATTACGAAGGCTTAAGCATAGCATTGCGAATCACCCGCTCGCATGGCGGAGGAGAAGGAGAAGCCGACCGTCGCCGAGACGACCAGGAAGTACATCGACCAGCACCCGAGCGTGCGCGACTGCATCAGCAAGGACCTGGTCAACTTCTCGTCCCTCTCCAGGCTCATAATGAAGGAGACGGGCGTCACGCACGAGGAGGCCGTCCTCGCTGCGAGCAGGCGCTACGCATCCAAGCTCTCGAAGACGGACTACGAGGGTGCGATCATGAACGTCTTCGAGCAGAGCAGGCTCGAGCTCAAGACGCGCATATGCATCGTCGTCGCGAAGAACGAGTGGGTGGTGCTGAAGAACCTCGAGGAGATCGTCCGCAAGATCCTCTCCGAGAAGAGCACGATGCAGGTGCTCCAGAGCGCGAACGGGATCACGGTCATCTCGGAGGACAAGTACCTACCGAGCATCATCCGCGCGATCGGGGACGACCACATCATCACGATAAAACAGAACCTCGCCGAGATAACCGTCAAGAGCCCGCCTAGGATCGAGGAGACCGTCGGGGCGTTCGCCTACATCCTCTCGATGATGTCCGAGCAGGGGATCAACATGCTCGAGGCGGTCAGCTGCTACACGGACACGATATTCATAGTCACGCGCGAGGACATGATGCGCGCTTTCGACGTCCTCTCCTCCGTGATCGAGGACAGGGTCGTCTCCAACAACAACCACAAGTGAATTCAGGGCCAGAGCAGCTCGTCCACGGCGGCCACCTGGCGCTGCATCTTCCCGAGGCGCATCCTCGTGTTCTCCAGCGACATCCTTGCGACGCGCATCTGCGCCGCCACTGATGCGGGCGCGGTCCCGCCCTCGCACTCCCGCCTTCTCACCGACCCCTCCGGCGTCAGCCCGTCGAGGTCGTGCGGGTCGAACCCCTCGACGTGGTCAGGGAGCGTCTGCAAGGCGATCTCGATGAACCTCTTGTCGTCTCCCCCCGACCTCTCCGCGATGTCCTTGACGAGCGCGTGGGCCGCTCTGAACGTCATCCCCTTGTTAGAGAGGAAGTCAGCGAGGTCGGTCGCGGTCATCAACCCGGTCCCCGCCGACTTCCCCATCCTCACCGTGTCGAATTCAATCTCGTCCAGGAGGACTCTGAGGGCATGGAGCGAGGCCCCAACGGTGTCGAAGACATCGTAGAGGTTCTCCTTGTCCTCCTGGAGGTCGCGGTTATACGCGAGGGGAAGAGATTTTAGCACGGTGAGGATCGCGATGAGGTCGCCTATCGCCCTGCCCGTCTTGCCGCGGACGAGTTCAGGGATGTCGGGGTTCCGTTTCTGCGGCATCATGCTCGAGCCGCTGGAGAGGTGCGGCGGGAGCCTCACGAACCCGAACTCCTTGGACGACCAGATGACAAGCTCCTCGCTGAGCGAGGAGAGGTGGACCATCAGGAGTGAGAGAGCGAACGCGGATTCCGCGGCGAAATCGCGGTCCGAGACCGCGTCGAGCGAGTTCTCCGTCAGGGCGCCCATCCTGAGGAGCCCCGCGGCGACCTCCCGGTCTATCCCGAAGGCCGTGCCTGCCAGGGCACCGGCACCGAGGGGCGACACGTTGGCCCTTCCGTAGCAGTCGCACAGCCTCGAGATGTCCCTCTGGAGGCGCCAGAAGTGGGCCAGCAGGTGGTGCGACAGAAGCACGGGCTGGGCGCGCTGCATGTGGGTGTAGCCCGGCATGACCGCCCCTTTCACGTCGCTCGCCCGGGTCAGCATGACCTCCTGGAGGGCCGACGCCTCCGCTATGATTCGCGCGAGCGCGTCGCGCGTGTAGAGTCTCGCATCCAGCGCGACCTGGTCGTTCCTGCTCCTCCCGGTATGGAGCTTCTCCCCGAGTCCGCCGACCTCGCTGACGAGCATCCGCTCGACGTTCATGTGGATGTCCTCGAGGTCCATGTCGAGCGTAATGTCGCCCTTGCGCATCCGAGCGGCGATCTTCCTGAGGCCGCGCCTCATCTCCTCGAACTCCTTCTCGGAAAGGACCTTGGCGTCCGCGAGGCCGCGAGCATGGGCTATGCTGCCAGCTATGTCGTACTTCCAGAGCCTCCGGTCCGAATCGACCGAGGCCGTGAAGGCGGTGAACTCGTCACTTGTAGGCTTGGGCGAGCTCCCCGCTGACCGCCTGCTCATTCGCCATGCCCTCGCTGCTGTGCGCCTTGACCGCGGCCGCGGCCCTCAGGGGCAACCCCCAGATGTAGATGAACCCCTTGGCCGCCGCGTGGTCGAACTCGTCCCCCTTATCGTAGGTCGAGAGGGACGTGCTGTAGAGTGAGTTTGGCGACGACCTGCCGATGACGGCGGCCGCCCCCTTGAACAACCTGATCCTCACGAGGCCCGTCACGTTCTCCTGGGTCTTCTCGATGAACGCGTCGAGCGCCTGCTTGAGGGGCGAGAACCACAGTCCGTCGTAGACGAGGTCCGAGTAGTGCTGCTCGATGCCCTTCTTGTAGTGCAGCAGGTCCTTCGTCATCACGAGGGACTCGAGATCCGCATGGGCCTTGATCAGGACCATCGCCGCGGGTGCCTCGTAGACCTCTCTGGACTTGATGCCTACAAGCCGGTTCTCGATGTGGTCTATCCTGCCGACCCCGTGCTTGCCGGCTATGGTGTTGAGCGCCTCGATCAGCTCGGTCAGCTCCATCTCCGCGCCGTTGAGGCTGACCGGCTTCCCCGCAAGGAAGCCTATCTCGATCAATTCCGGCTGAGCGGGGCTGTCCGCCGGCCCCTTCGTCCAGCCGAAGGCATCCTCCGGCGGCTCGGCCCAGGCGTCCTCGATGGCACCGCACTCTATCGCCCTTCCCCAGAGGCTCTCGTCGATGCTGTATGGTGAGCCAGTGGTGACAGGCACTGGTATCCCGTGCTCCTTGGCGTATGCGATCTCCTCGTCCCGGGACATCTTCCAGTCCCTGGCGGGAGCGAGTATGCCCATCTCGGGCGCGAGCGCCGCTATCGAGACCTCGAACCTGACCTGGTCGTTGCCCTTGCCCGTGCAGCCGTGCGCGATCGCGTCGGCCCCGAGCTTCTTCGCGAGCTCCACGAGCCTCTCAGCCATAAGCGGGCGTGCGAGCGCGGTCCCGAGGGGATAGTTCCCCTCGTAGAGCGCGTTCGCCTTGAGTGCGGGCAGGACGTACTGCTCGACGAACTCCTTCTTCGCGTCGACGACCCAGGCCCCGGAGGCTCCTATCGCCCTAGCCCTCCTCATCGCGTCCTTGAGGTCGTCCGACTGACCGACGTCGACGGTCACGGCGACGACCTCGCAGCCGTACTTCTCGCGCAGCCAGTGTATTGCCACTGACGTATCCAAGCCTCCCGAATACGCAAGCAGGATCTTCTGCTTGGTCGGGCTGTTTGCGGGACCGAACATGCGTGTCGCCTCCGGCCTGCTCGATTCTGATGTGCGTATTTGACGTTGATGACTTCCAGAGAACACAGGTTCGGAGACCGTGTCTCGTTTCGGACAGATGCCGCCCCTGCAATGCCATCATCACGCGGCTTTCCCAGACGACTGGCATGCGCATCCAGCTCCCCAGCACGCTTAAGTAGACGCACTTCATTACTCGTGACAACGGTTGAGTCACTTGCCGATAAGGAGAAGCAATTCCGACAGCATGGACGATGCCCAGATCGGGCCCGACGGCGAGCCGGAGTTCGTCAGGGTCCGCCTTCCGAGGAAGAAGGACAACGAGATATTCGGCATAGCTGACCAGCTAGTTGGCGCCTCGAGGATCAGGGTCATGTGTGCGGACGGGAAGTCCCGCATGGGCCGCATCCCGGGAAAGATCAAGAAGAGGATGTGGATCCGAGAGGGCGACCTGGTCATACTCGCCCCCTGGGAGTTCCAGGACGAGAAGGCGGACATCGTCTACCGGTACACGAAGACACAGGCGATGTACCTCAGCCGGCGCAAGATGCTCCCCAAGTCCATAGACATATTCTGAAGCCTATGGGGGCGTGACGTGTCAAGCCCGGAGAAGTTCGCCGCCTTCGAACATCTGCTCGAGCGCGAGCGTGACTCGTGGCGCATGCGCAGGCGCGACGATAACGACCGGAAGACGTACGACGAGGTCTTCAACAGGGAGAACCTCATGCGCATCTACAAGCTCTTCACGGACGGGGTCATCGACAAGTTCGATTTCCCCATCTCCACGGGCAAGGAGGGCAACGTCTTCAGGGCGACCACGCCCCAGGGCGAGCTCGTCGCCGTCAAGATATACAGGACATCGACGGCCACCTTCAGGGACATGGCGAAGTACATCCAGGGCGACCCGCGGTTCAAGGGGATCTCCAACAACCGGCGCAAGCTGATCCTCGCATGGGCCTCCAAGGAGTTCAGGAACCTGCAGCGGTACACCGAGGCAGGCGTCCGCGTCCCGAAGCCGATAGCCAGGAACCAGAACGTCATAGTCATGGAGTACATAGGCGATGCGAACGAGCCCGCCAAGGAGCTCAGGGACATAATCCTCCCCGACCCGGCCAAGGCGGCCGAGACGATGCTCGGCTTCGTCAAGACCGGCTACACGAAGGCGGAGCTCGTCCACGCCGACATGAGCGAGTTCAACGTCCTCCTGAAGGGGGATGAGCTGGTCCTCATAGATGTGGGTCAGGCCGTCCTGATCGGCCACCCCATGTCCAGGGACTTCCTCAAGCGGGACCTGGTCAACATCGCAAGGTACTTCAGGAAGTACAGGATTGACATCGACCCCGATAAGGAACTGAAGGAGATAACCGGCAGATGACGCAGTCAGTCAAGATCCCGAAGGAAAGGGTCGGAGTCCTCATAGGAAAGGGGGGCGAGACCAAGGCGCGCATCGAACAGCGGTCAGGCGTAAGGCTGACCATCGACTCCGAAGAGGGGGACGTCGTGATCGACCACACGGACGCGAAGGACCCATCGATGGCCCTGGCCGTGCTGGACGTCGTGACGGCCATAGGCCGCGGCTTCTCCGAGGAGAAGGCCATGAAGCTCCTCGAGGACGGCTACTTCTTCAGCGTCATGGACATCAGGGACTACGTTGGCAAGAAGCTCGAGCACGTCGAGCGCATGCGGGCGCGCGTCATAGGCACCCACGGGAGGGCCAGGGAGATCATAGAGGAGCTGACCGGCGCGTATGTCTCCGTCTACGGGAACACCGTCGCGGTGATAGGCGACGCGCTGCAGGTGGACGTGGCTGGACGGGCCCTGGACATGCTCCTGTCCGGGAGCGAGCACTCCGCGGTCTACAAGTTCCTCGAGGGAAGGCGCGCGCAGATCAAGGCCGATGGCATGGGTTTCTGAGCATCCGGCCCAGCACGCTTGATATACACCCACTCCGATTCAGTCGGCACCATGCCCGAGGAGTTCACCAAGGCCGTCGATTCGGACCTCTCAGACCTCAAGACCCACGAGGTCCTCGCGTCGACGGAGCACGAGCGCGCCATGAAGCTCATGGCGCACATGTTCCTGAGGCTGTGGACGAGGTTCGCGATCGAAACTGGCCAGAAGCTGTCGATGTCCCCGTCGCAGTACTCGATGGGCAACTACGAGGGCAAGATGAGATGGGTCATCAACGAGGC
>JALOTO010000099.1 GCA_025457845.1 Thermoplasmata archaeon
GGCGAGTGGACCGGGATACAGATCGCGCGCGCGTACCATGAGAGCAGGGGCGAGACGAGGAAGGAGGTCGTCCTGCCGGACACCGCCCATGGGACCAACCCCGCGAGCGCGGCCATGGTGGGCTACGACGTCCTCGAGGTCCCCTCCAAGAACGGGTGCGTGGACGTGGAAGCTCTGAAGTCGGCCGTGTCGAAGGACACCGCGGCATTCATGCTGACGAACCCCAACACGCTGGGCATCTTCGAGAAGGACGTGGTCGAGATAGCGAAGATCGTCCACGAGGCTGGGGCGCTGCTCTACTACGACGGAGCGAACCTCAACGCCATCATGGGGAAGACATCCCCTGGCAGGATGGACTTCGACATCGTCCACTTCAACCTGCACAAGACATTCGCCACGCCACACGGCGGCGGAGGACCAGGAGCCGGGCCGGTCGGCGTCAAGAAGGACCTCGAGCAGTTCCTGCCCGTCCCGAGGGTCGTCCGTCACGACGGGGGGCGCTACGCGCTCGACTACGACCGGCCGAAGAGCATCGGAAAGGTGCGGGCGTTCTACGGCAACTACGGCGTGCTCGTCCGGGCGTACACCTACATCAAGATGCAGGGAGGGAGCGGGCTCCAGGCGGCTTCCGAGACGGCGGTCCTGAACTCCAACTACGTCAAGGAGAAGCTCAAGGGGACCTTCGAGCTGCCCTACGGCGACCTGAGGAAGCACGAGTTCGTCCTCAGCGGGAGCCCCCTGAAGGCAAAGGGCCTCAGGACCCTGGACTTCGCCAAGCGGCTCCTTGACTACGGCTACCACGCGCCCACCATCTACTTCCCGCTCATAGTCGAAGAGGCCATCATGATCGAACCCACGGAGACGGAGTCGAAGGAGACCCTCGACGACTTCGTCGAGGTGTGCAAGACCGTGGCCGCGGAGGACCCGCAGCTGCTCAAGGACGCCCCGAGGAACACGGCGGTCAGAAGGCTTGACGAGGCCAAGGCCGCAAGGGACATGGTGTTCAGCTGGAGGGCCTACGAGAAGAAGGCCGCAGCTGCCGCCGCGAAGTCTACGCCTTCTTGAACCGGGCGGTGATGAGCGTCTTGGTGCTCGTTATCCCGGGGATCGTGCGTATCTTCGAGGTGACGAGGTCCGTTATGAAGTCGTAGTCCGAGGCCTCTATCCTCGCGATCATGTCGTACTGACCGAAAAGCTGGCTGACCTCCGATAGCTGGGGGAGCTTCCTCAGCCCCTCGAGCACGGCGGTCTCCTTGCCGGTCGCGGTCGTGATCAGCACGTATGCGATGACCATGTCACTCACCTTGAGGGGGCTATAAGCCAGCTCCATGCTCATAAACCTATCCAGACTTGAGCATGGATGGACATCCTGGCACAGTCGACTGCTGTCATGCGGCACGGGTCGCGACCCATGCACACTTGTGTCCATCGCAGACTTGCTGGCTTCGACGCAAGCGAGGCCGATCGGTCCGGTCGGCCGGCCGCAGGACAGGACGCAAACGGTTATCTAATCAGGGACCGTAATCCGGCCGGACATGGCGGGATTCGTCGTACTCGAGGGCATAGACGGCTCCGGCAAATCGTCTGTCGCGAAGGCGGTAGTGGACGCTCTCGGAGAGCATGCCGTCCTGACGTTCGAACCCACAGATTCGTGGGTCGGGGCCGCGGCGAGGAAGGGCGCAGGCAAGGAGATAAGCCCGTACACGGACGCGCTCCTCTTCATGGCGGACCGCGCGCAGCACACCCTGGAGATCGCGGACCTCGTCAAGGACGGACGACTTGTCGTCTCAGACAGGTACTATCACTCCACCGTAGCCTACCAGACCGCGGCGCTGAAGGCTGCTGGCAAGGGCGACAACTTCGAATGGCTGCTGGATGCGAACACCCGCATCTCGCTGAGACCTGACATCACATTCATCGTCTTCGTTGACCCCGAGGTCGCACTCCAACGCGTCGGGAGGAGAGGGGAGCTGTCGAGGTTCGAGCGACTGGAGTTCCTCAAGGATGTGCAGGCGAACTACGACAGGCTCGCCAGGCTCGACGACACGGTCGTCAGGCTCGACGGGACCGAGCCCCTCGAGAATGTGGTCGGCCGGGTCCTCGACACGGTCAGGAAGGCGAAGCTTTAAGGCCGCAAGCGGCCGTGGCAATGGTGGTCATATGCATCCCGCGAACCATCTGAGAGGGAGCAAGAGTGACAAACTGAGCGGACGCAAGATCGTCCTCGCCATCACCGGCAGCATCGCGGCCGTCGAGTGTGTGAAGCTCTGCCGCGAGCTCATCAGGCACGGGGCGGACGTCCATGTCGTCATGTCGAAGGACGCTCAGACGATCATCCACCCGTGGGCCATGGAGTTCGCCTCCGGGAACCCGGTCACCACCGGCATCGACGGGCGGGTGCAGCACGTGTCATTCTGCGGGGACGTCCCCGACAGGGCCGACCTGCTGCTCATCGCTCCCGCTACGGCGAACACCATCTCCAAGATAGCATGTGGGATCGACGACACCGCCGTCACCACATTCGCGACCACCGCCCTCGGAGGGGGCATGCCCGTGATACTTGTTCCTGCGATGCACGGGACGATGATCGGCCACAAGGCGGTGACGGAGAACATCGCGAGGCTCGGGAAGCTGGGCGTCAAGGTCCTCATGCCGCGAATGGAGGAGCACAAGGCGAAGATGCCGGAGATGGAGCACATCGTCGCCGAGGTGATGGCCGAGATAGGCAGGGCCGACCTCGAGGGACGCAGGGTCCTCGTCATCGCTGGCGCCACGGAGGAGCCAGTCGACGACATACGGGTCGTCACGAACAGGAGCTCCGGGGAGACGGGCGTCGAGCTCGCGAAGGTCGCATTCGAACGAGGGGCCGAGGTCGACCTCTGGATGGGGAGATGCAGCGTGGACATACCCTCGTACATCACGACCAAGAGGTTCACGACCTTCGAGCAGCTGGCCAAGCTCGCGAAGGGGATCAAGCACGACGTCGTCCTGTTCCCGGCCGCCGTGAGCGACTACTCCCCCGAGAAGGTCCCGGGGAAAATACCCTCGGACAAGGAAAGGTTGACGGTCACCCTCAGGCGCAACCCGAAGCTCATAGACAGGATGAAGGCGAAGGTCGTCGTCGGGTTCAAGGCACAGGCTAGGCTGGACGATGACAAACTTGTCGGAGAGGCGCGCGCGCTGCTCAAGAGGTCGAAGTGCGACTTCGTCGTCGCGAACAGGATAGAGCAGGTGGCTCCTGGCAAGACCAGGGTGTTCATCGTCACCGAGAGCGGCGCGACGGACGAGATCGAAGGGACCAAATCGCAGGTCGCAGACAGGGTCCTCGACGTCGTCGTTGGGATGCTATGAGGCGGGCGAAGGCGTTCTGCCCCGGGCACGTGACAGGGTTCTTCGAGATATGCAGAGGCCATGACCTGCTCTCTACAGGGTCGAGGGGCGCGGGCTTCAGCACCTCCCTCGGCGCCACCTCGGATGTCACGGTCAGAGCATCCGCGAGGCAGAGGGTCCGGGTGTGGGTCGACGGCGTGGAGTGCCGGGCCGAGGTCACCAAGCACGCTGCGCGCTATCTGCTCGGCAAGGACCGCCTCGACGTCGACATCGAGACCGTGCTCGACCTGCCTGTCAGCCAGGGTTTCGGGATGAGCGCGGCCGGCGCCCTGTCCGCGTCGCTCGCCCTGTCGGAGCTGATGGACCTCGACATGCAGGACGCGTACGAGGCTGCCCATGTCGCCGACATCGTCTGCGGATGTGGCCTGGGGGATGTCTCCGGGCTGACCGCCGGGGGCGTCGAGATCAGGCTGAGGCCAGGGCTGCCTCCCACTGGGACGGTCGAGAGGATAGACGGGAGCCCGAGACTCACGCTCGCCGTCGTCGGCAGGAGGCTCCGGACGAAGAGCGTCCTGACCGACCCTGACAAGGCGGCCTCGATCAACAGGTACGGCGCTGCGATGGTCCAGAGGCTCAAGAGCGAGCCGACCTTCGACAACTTCGCGGACCTGTCGTGGTCGTTCGCGACCACCACGGGCCTCGCGTCGAGGCCGGTGTCGGAGGTGGTGGAGTCGCTACCACCTGGCAAGAAAGGCAGCATGTCCATGCTCGGCAACTCCGTCTTCTCGACAGTGAGTGCCCGAGACCTCAAGAAGTCCCTTCCGCCCGGGACCATGGTCTACGAGTGCAAGGTGGACACGAAGGGTCCCAGGATCGTCCGCTGAGAGGCCGTCATTCGAACAGGGTGAACAGCCTGTCGTCCCCGCCCACGTCGAACAGTCCGATGCGCGCGCCGCAAT
The DNA here is from genome assembly GCA_025457845.1 of Thermoplasmata archaeon. The sequence goes on from JALOTO010000099.1 coordinate 4,290, forward strand.
CGAGCCATCCGTGTGCGTAGTTGATGCACGCGAACGCGTTGACAAGGTCACCCTTGTTGGCGAAGTCCCGCGCGTCGGCGAAGTACGAGCGCGCCATCGAGAGGAAATCGTCGGCCAGCTTCTTCCCGTAGGACCTGTCCGGCGCGGCTATCTTGATCTTGGCGAGGGCCCTCGCTGTGAGGTCGATGTACTTCTCGACCCTCTCCTCGGTGAGGGTAGCTCCGCCCTTGGCCATCTCTCTTCACTCCACTACCTTGATGCTCTCGCCGCCGTGCTTCGACTCCCTCGGCCTTACCTCGAGGAAGAGCGGGAACTGTATCCCCGCGCCGGTCACGATGGCCGTGCCGATCGGGAGGCGCTGCATCTCCTGGTCCATCCCCTCGACGAAGCCCTCGATCGATTGGGATATCGCCGTAACGTCGTTCGCGTTCACGACCTTGAGTATGATCTGCGTGTTGCATTGGCTCAGGACGTTCTTGTCGATCTTGGCCGGCCTCTGGGTGATGACCAGCAGCCCGAGCCCGAACTTCCTCCCCTCGGAGGCTATGGTCCTGAAGATCTTGGAGCACATCTTCTGGCCCTGCTGCGGGCAGAAGTTGTGGGCCTCCTCCACGACGAGCATCATAGGGGGCAGCTTGCCGGTCTTCCTGAGTTCGAAGAGGGCAGTGCACACCCTGTTGACTATGAGCTCCTGGATGTCGGTCGGGGTGCCGCGGAGGTTGATGATCGTGGTCTTCCCCTTCTGGATTAGCTCGTCTATATTCGTCCCCTGCTCGGCGAAGACCTCAATCTCCTTCAGATACTCCAGCTCGGAGATGAGCCCGGAGGCGTTGGAGTCCTCTCCCGCCTCGAGGACCGCTATGATGTCCTGGACGGTGTAGTTCTCCTTGGTCTCCTTGAGGACGTCTATCGTCTTCCTGAGCATGGTCAGGTAGGCGCGGACGTTCTTGCTTGGCATGAGAGCCAGCAGGTCCCTCGCATCGAGGTTGTGGAGAGTGAATTTGAGCGGTTTCGCGTCCCTGTTGACATTCGTGTCGGTCGCGAACTCCATTATCTTGTCCTTGTATCCGCGCGGCGTGACACCGAAGTCGCGCCCCTTCTTGAGGACCGCGCCCTTCTCCTTCATCGCCGAGTATTCGCCGTGAGGGTCGAGGATGCACACGGTCACGTTGTGCTTCATCATCTCCTCGATGAGGGCGCCCGAACAGTAGGACTTGCCACCACCGGTCATCGACAGGATGCAGACATGCCTCTGGACGAGCTTGTTGATGTCAAGCTCGATTCTGATGTCATGCCCCGAGAGCAGGCCGATGTACGCTCCGGCTTTGCTGTTCTCCTCGATGCCGATGATGTCCTTGATCATCTCGTCCTTGGCCCGGAATACTGGTGCTCCGGCCCTCATGGGCGTCCTCGGGACCTGGAGGAGGTTCCTGTC
>JALOTO010000100.1 GCA_025457845.1 Thermoplasmata archaeon
GGCTGGTTGTTGACCAGCGCGAGGTTGATGATGCCGAACGTGGTCTGGAGCTGGGTGTGAGCGAAGAGCTGGTTGAGGACGACGTCCTCTATCGCGTCGCGCTTCAGCTCTATGAGTATCCTGAGGCCCTCCTTGTCGGACTCGTCCCTGAGGTCGCTTATGCCGTCGATGCGCTTCGTCTTGACGAGCTCGGCGATCTCCTCCATGAGGGCGCTCTTGTTGACCATGTAGGGGATCTGCGTGACGACGATCTGGGCCCTGCCGGTGTCCTCGTCGTGCTCCATGGCCGCCAGGGCGCGCACGCGTATGCGCCCCTTGCCCTGGGCGTAGGCCTCGTATATTCCCTGGGAGCCGTAGATGATGCCGCCCGTGGGGAAGTCGGGGCCCTTTATGACCTCGACAAGGTCCTTGAGCTCGACGTCCCTCCCCTGGACCTGCCTGTCGATCATGAGGGAGATGGCGTCCACGACCTCGCCGAGGTTGTGGGGCGGGATGTTGGTGGCCATCCCGACGGCGATGCCCTGGGAGCCGTTCACCAAGAGGTTGGGGAGCTTCGCCGGGAGCACCAGCGGCTCCTTGAGGGAACCGTCGAAATTGTCGGCGAAGTCGACCGTCTCCTCGTCGACGTCCATCAGCATCTCCGCTGCTATGGACGCCAGCCTGCACTCGGTGTACCTCATCGCCGCGGGCGAGTCGCCGTCGATGCTGCCGAAGTTGCCCTGGCCGTCGATGAGCGGGTAGCGCATCGAGAAGTCCTGGGCCATGCGCACGATCGTGTCGTAGATGGCGGTGTCGCCGTGGGGGTGGTACTTGCCCAGCACCTCACCGACGACCCTCGCGGACTTCTTCTGGGCCTTGTTGTGGACCAGGCCCATCTCGTTCATCGCGAACAGTATGCGCCTGTGGACGGGCTTCAGCCCGTCGCTGACGTCGGGGAGGGCCCTCCCGACGATGACGCTCATGGCGTAGTCGATGTAGGACTTCTTCATCTCCGTCTCGATCGACCGCGGCACGAGCTTCGCGGCGATCTTCTGTCCGGGCTGCTGTTCGTCCGCCATGGCCTATCCCCCTAGACGTCCAGGACCTCCACCTCTTTGGCGTGGTCCTGGATGAACCTCCGCCTGGGCTCGACGGCGTCGCCCATGAGCACGTCGAACAGGATGTCGGCCTCGACGGCGTCCTCTATGGCGATCTTCTTCATGATGCGGGAGTCGATGGCCATCGTCGTCTCCCTCAGCTGGTCCGCGTTCATCTCGCCCAGGCCCTTGTACCTCTGGACCTCGGCGCCCTGCCCCGTGGACTGGACGAGCTCCGACAGCTCCCTGTCCGAGTAGACGTACGTCTCGGACTTGCCCTTCCTGACGCGGTACAGCGGGGGCTGGGCGATGTAGACGTAGCCCGCCCTGATGAGCTTCTCCATGTGCCTGTAGAAGAAGGTCAGCAGCAGGGTCCGTATGTGGGCCCCGTCGACGTCGGCATCGGTCATTATGCATATCCTGTGGTACCTCGCCTTCGATATGTCGAACTCGGAGTCTATGCCCGTCCCCAGGGCAGTGATGATCGTCCTGATCTCGGCGTTCTTCAGCATCCTGTCCAGGCGGGCCTTCTCGACGTTCAGGATCTTGCCCCTGAGGGGGAGGATCGCCTGGAACGTGCGGTCCCTGGCCTGCTTGGCGCTGCCGCCCGCGGAGTCGCCCTCGACGAGGAACAGCTCGCACTTCGACGGGTCCTTCTCGGAGCAGTCGGCCAGCTTCCCGGGGAGGCTGCCGATGTCGAGGAGGCCTTTCCTCCTCGTGAGCTCCCTGGCCTTCCTCGCGGCCTCCCTGGCCTGCGAGGCGAGCACAGCCTTGCTTATGCAGGCCTGCGCCACCTTGGGATTCTCCTCGAGGAACTCGAAGAGCTTCTCGCTGACCGCGCTCTCGACTATGCCCCTGATCTCGCTGTTGCCCAGCTTGGTCTTCGTCTGTCCCTCGAACTGGGGCTCGGGGAGCCTGACGCTTATCACGGCTGTGAGGCCCTCCCTGGCGTCCTCGCCGGCGAGCGCGTCGCCGTTGGGCTTCAGGAACCCGTACTTCTTGGCGTAGTCGTTGATGGTCCTGGTGAGCGCGGACCTGAAGCCCACCATGTGGGTGCCGCCCTCGATGGTGTTGATGTTGTTGGCGAACGTGTGGATGTTCTCGGAGTAGCTGTCCGTGTACTGCATGGCCAGCTCGACGGTGACGCCGTCCCTCTCCACGTTGAGGTATATCGGCTTCTCGTGCAGGCAGGCCTTGCTCCTGTTGATGTACTGCACGAACTCGATGATCCCGCCCTCGAACCTGTAGACGTTGGACTGCGAGGTCTTGGGCTCGGAGACCGCGAGCTTCAGCCCCTTGTTGAGGAACGCTATCTCCCTGAACCTGCTCGAGAGCGTCTCGTAGCTGAAGGCCACTGTCTCGAAGATCTGCGCGTCCGGCTTGAACGAGACGATTGTCCCCGTGTTCTGGGCATCGCCTATGATCTTGACGGCGCCGACCGGCACGCCCCGCTCGTAGCGCTGGAAGTGGACCTTCCCCTTCCTCTTGACCCTGACCTCGAGCCACTCGGAGAGGGCGTTGACGACGCTCAGGCCGACCCCGTGGAGTCCGCCGGAGACCTTGTACGTCTTCCTGTCGAACTTGCCTCCGGAGTGCAGCTTCGTGAGGACAATGTCGAGCGTGTCCTCCTTGTACTTCTTGTGGGCGCCGACGGGTATGCCCCTGCCGTCGTCCTCTATCGTGACGCTGCCATCATCATTCATGACGACGTTGATGGTCGTGCAGAACCCGGCCATCGCCTCGTCTATGCTGTTGTCCACCACCTCGTAGACCAGGTGGTGCAGGCCGTAGACGTCCGTGCTGCCGATGTACATGCTCGGCCTCTTCCGGACGGCCTCCAAGCCCTCGAGGACCTGTATCCTCTCGGTATCGTACGCGCTGTCTTCCTGCGGTTTGTCCATGCGATCCTTGTCTCCATGGGACGGGCTCGCGGTCCCACTTTTCCCTAACGCATCCCATCCGTCTTTACGGCGCTTTCTCGGGTGTGTTTCCTCTTAAATGGAACCTGCGTATATAAAATCTTTGAGAATACTATCTGGCTATCCCCGAAAACACCCCTTCGTTTCCGGTGGATTTTATCGCCGATTTCCAGCCCGATATTCCATGCGAAATGTCGGCGCATGACGAAAGGCGTCCGAAGGGGCCTCGGCGCCCCTCCGCCGGGACGTCGCCAGCCTCCGCGGCCACCGTCGTCCAGCCGGCCGCCGGAAGAACAGGCCAGATGCCGCGGTCCCCCCTCGTGGCGCACGGTCCTCAATCAAAGCCTTTATACTGTCGAGGCATTTGGTGACGAAGGTATCGGATGGCAGGGAAGAGGAAGAAGGACTTTCCAGTGGAAATAAAGGGGGCCTCGGAAGCCGAAGGGGTCGAGCCAGACACGCTCATGAGGCTGCTCAGGGCAGGACGTGTCGTAATACCTTCGAACCCCCGCCACAAGGGCCTCGCCCCGGTCGCGATCGGCGAGGGGATGAGGGTCAAGGTCAACGCGAACATAGGGACCTCCAAAGACCATGTGGACGTCGAGGAGGAGATCGAGAAGGTCAGGGTGGCCGAGAGGTTCGGGGCCGACGCCGTCATGGACCTCAGCACCGGCGGCGACCTGCGCTCCATCAGGCGGCGCGTCATCGCCGAGTGCCGCCTGCCCGTCGGGACCGTTCCGATCTACGAGGCGCTCTGCAGGACGGCCAGCAAGGGCGGCGTGAGGGCCCTCACCTCAGATGCGATGTTCAAGGCCATCGAGACGCAGGCCAGGGACGGCGTGGACTTCATGACCGTGCACTGCGGCGTCACCTCGAACACGGTCGCATCGCTCAGGAAGCACGGCAGGGTCACGGGCGTCGTCTCGAGGGGCGGGGCCATACTCACGGCTTGGATGAAGGAGCACGGGGAGGAGAACCCGCTCTACGAGGACTACGACCACCTACTGGACCTCGCGAGGGAGCACGGCTTCGCCCTCAGCCTCGGCGACGGCCTCAGGCCCGGCTGCACCGCCGACGCCACGGACGTCCCGCAGCTGCACGAACTAATCGTGCTCGGGAAGCTCGTCGAGAGGGCCAGGAAGGCCGGGGTGCAGGCGATGGTCGAGGGGCCAGGGCACGTCCCGCTCAACCAGATCGAGGCAAACGTGAGGATCGAGAAGACCGTGTGCAAGGGGGCGCCGTTCTACGTCCTGGGCCCCCTGGTGTGCGACGTGGCCGCAGGCTACGACCACATCGCGGGCGCGATCGGCGGCGCCCTGGCCGCGTACCACGGCGCGGACTTCCTATGTTACGTGACTCCCTCCGAGCACCTGTCGCTGCCGACGGTCGACGATGTGCGGGAAGGGGTGATCGCGAGCAGGATCGCCGCCCACGCCGCGGACCTGGCGAGGGGCAGGGGCGCCCAGTGGGACAGGGAGATGTCCGAGGCGCGGAAGGCCTTCGACTGGGACACCATGTTCAGGCTGTCCCTCGACCCTGACAGGGCGAAGGCCGTCAGGGACCGGAGGAGGTCGAAGAGCCCGAACGTCTGCTCGATGTGCGGGGAGCTCTGCGCCATGAAGATGGTCGACCGCATGCTCTCCGAGTGACGTTCAGAAGTTGAGGCCGATCGGGAGCCTGATGAAGATCCCTGCCGCCACGGTCACGACGCCTGCGACCGCCGCGGCGATGACGGCGCACAGGGCGGAGGCGCCGGTCGACGTGTCGTTCGCCACCCCTATGGCCCTGCTGACCATCCACAGGAGCCATCCCAGGGACGCGACGAAAAGGGCCAGGAGGAGGGCGCCGTACACGATTGCGCGCTCCATCTCGGCCTCGGTCCACTGGTCGACCCTGCCGAGGGCCAGTCCCTCGAACCCAGCCGAGAAGACGGCCAGGAGGACGACGGTCACGAGCACGAACCACGGGTAGCAGTAGGAGACGAGGGTTATCGTCGAACCCCTGTCGCCGCGGCCGTTGAACACCTCGCGCGTGGCAAGGGACGCGACCAATGCGAAGACCAGCAGGGAGAGCACCGTGACGATCACGCCGGCCGCGCCCTGCAGGACGGCGCCCAGGGCATCGGTCGCGCTGTATCCTATGACCTCGGCCATGCTCTCCGTCACGACCACGCTCACGACGTTGGACAGCACGGCGAACGCGACCACCATGGCCAGGGCCTGCTTCAGCCCCGCGCAGAGGTACAGGCGCGAGAAGGCCCTGCCAGGGGAGTAGGCCGCCCTGAGCACCTCGAGGGGACAGAGCCGCGGCTTCTCCTTGGGGGTGGCGTAGAGCCATGGGCGCAGGCTCGTGCGCGCGTGGGCGTGCCCCGGCTCGACGAACCCAGGAGGCGGGATCTGGTGGATAGCGCCTGCGGGCACGTCCTGGACCACCGCGGAGCCGCATCGAGGGCAGACGGCCCTGCCCTTGCCGCCCCCCAGCAGCTGAAGGTAACCGGAGGTGAGGGTGCCGCACGACGGGCACCTGATGCTGTTTGAGAACACGACCTCCCCCGACGACATCCGCCATGCAATCGGCGATTCCGCATATTATCTTTGCCAGGAGAGGGATGGAGCCACTGGAGGGTCTCGAACCCCCGGCCTGCGGTTTACGAAACCGCCGCTCTCTAGCGGCGCGTGCGAGGG
>JALOTO010000101.1 GCA_025457845.1 Thermoplasmata archaeon
ATGAGTGAAGCTAGATCAGCCATGTCCCATCCCTGGGTGTACGCCAACCCAATGGGCTCATGACTTATATGGGTTTTCAGTGGATTGCGCCGTTCCGTGCCTGGCAAGTTACTTCACATGCGTCGGCCATTCGCATCGTCATGCGAGGGGCGTACTGCCTCGTGATCGAGCTTACGGAGCCGTGTCCGCTTCGGGTCGGGGCGCTTGGCCGATGCAGGTTCGAGAAGGGCGTGTATGTGTACGTGGGATCGGCGCAGGGTGGGGTCCGCCAGAGGGTGGGCAGGCACCTCTCAAAGAGGAAGAGGACTCACTGGCACATCGACCACCTGCTCAAGCACGGCGAAGTGCTCTCGACAATGGTCATCCCGTGCGACTCCAAAGACGGCGAGTGTGCCGTTGCAGAGGCGGTCTCGCGGGCAGACGGTTCGACCGTCCCGATTCCCGGTTTCGGCTCTTCCGACTGCTCGTGCGAATCACACCTGTTCTACTTCGGAGACGTCGATGCGCGATGGGCGACAGAGTCCCTCGCGCACGCGGTCGCGTTCCTCCCGTGCGCGTACGAGCGCGAGCGCGAAACGGGATAGGGTTTTATCGCTGGGCGCGGGTTACCTACCCTGATGGCGGAGGAAATCGGGCTCATCACGCTGATTGCGTTGGCCGGAGGCGTCCTCCTGCTGATGTACCTCTACATCGCGGGCATCGGCAAGGCCCTCGAGAAGGTGGGCCTATCGAGGAGGGAGGCAGGCGCGATCGTGACGATCACGCTGCTGCTCGGATGGATCCCGATCCCTCTCTTCCCGTACAACGGATGGTGGGTCGCCATCAGCCTTGGCGGGGGCGCGATACCTCTGGCCATATGCTACATGCTGATGCGATCGAGAAGGGCACCCGTGGCGGAATCCCTCATTGGCGTGATCATCGTGACGACCATCACCTACTTCGTAACGAGGGCGGAGGAAGGTGTGGGCATCGTCGCCGACGTCCCGTTCGCGTTCGCACCATCGGTCGCGGCAGGACTCTACGCTCTCTCGGTATTCTGGTTGGACGTCAAGAAGGCCGCTCCCCTGGCATACGTCTCGGGAATCCTGGGGACCATCATCGGGGCCGATGTCTTCAGACTGGGCGAACTTCTGTCTCTCGACCCCGGCTCCGAAGGGACGCCGATACTGGTCATTGGCGGCGCCACCATATTCGACATGGTGTACATCACAGGGATCGTCGCTATTTTCGTGGCGGCGTTCGTCCTCTGGTTGAGACATCAGCAACAGAAGCGCGGCCTTTCCCATCTTTACTTCACCGTGGAGCACGGGGAGGAGGACCTGCCGTACGCGACGGACGTCAGTCCCGCGCCGACACTGAGGCCCAGGATGGGTCGGCTTGAGGGCGGGTCACCGCCCGCGGAGGGACAAGCCCCTCTCCCAGAGATGGACCGTGACGAGCGATAGCGCGGCCATCACAGCGACTATCATGAACCCCCATGCGGGCTCGCCGGTCATGTCGGCCACCAGGCCCGTGATGTAGACGACGACGGCGCCTCCGCCGAGCTGGAACCCGAACAGGATGCCGAACGCCGTGCCTCTCTCCGATTCGTCGGTCGCGTCGGTGACGACTGCGAAGAGCGCGGGATATGTGAGGAAGAGCACGGCGCCGAAGATGATGAGCAGAGGTAGGGTCACCTGCCAATCGGACAAGAAGAACAGGGCGAAAGTGGCGACGGCAGAGACACCATATCCCACCCTCATGATTGGATATCTCCCGAATCTCTCCCTCAGTCGTCCGTAGTAGTACGATGTCAGCGTCCCGACGGCTATCCAGACTGCGAACAGGAGGTCGGCCGAGCCCGCGGTCCAACCGTGCAGTGTGGTGAGGTTCACCGGGCCGAAGTAGCTCGTCACCTGGTAGATCGCGCCTCCCGTGGCTATGGGGAGGGTGAGCACGACCATCTTGCGGAATGTCTGCCGGATCGATATGGGGGCTCTCGTCGAGGAGTGGTTGGCTCCGCCGGCGTGACCTCTCACTACATACATCCCTGCCACTATCGCCGCGAGGTTCATCGCGGCCCACAGCAGGCACGGGGTCTTCCATCCGAATGCCTCCCCGAGGAATCCTGACGACGCCATGGCGACGATGACCCCGAGATTCCCTATCCCGCTCTGCACTCCAAGGGCCCCGTCGAGTTCGGAACCAACGTACTCACGGGTTATCCAGCTGATCCCGACCGGATGATAGAAGCTCGCTCCGACTCGCATCGAGATCACGGCGACGAACAGCTGAGCGAAATCCTGGACGAACAGCAGGAGGATGAACGACAGCGCCATCAGCGCGGCACCCGCTTCAAGGAGGTAGTGTGAGAACGCACGGTCCGCGATCCTGCCGACGGCGAGCTGGACGGCGACGGTGATGACGAGACCGAAGCCGAGCAGCCCGACCTCATAGTACGAGATGTCCAGTTCAACGAAGAGGATGGGCAGGAGGGCGACGAGCGCCATGAGCGTCCCATCGTTGCATGCATGGTGGTAGCTTATGACCCAAAGGAGTCGCTTGTCCTTCGCCATGATGCCCGTTACATGAAGGGGGAGGATGGATATGGTCGTTTGCAGCGCTAGCGCGCACGCGCATCTCCATGTCCACAGGGTCCGCCGAAAATCAAACTGGGAAAGGATTTGAAGGAGTTTGGTCCAAGAATTGACAGAGGTCGCGCCCTGCCACCATTCGGTCCCTCAGCGGTCCCGGGAGGCGGAGGCTTCCTTGCCACGGCAACAGACTTCGTTCTTACGAGCCTTGCCTTCCTTCTTGGACTTTCTCCTGACAGTCATCTATGTTCCTCCTGAACCAAGGGCGATCGGCCACAGCCGGATGGGCCCTTACTTCTTCTTCTTCTTCTTGACTGCCTTCTTCTTTGTCTTCTTGCCACACTTTGCGCAGGCCATGTTGTGTTCCTCCTATCGCGGCCGCGAAGGCCGCATATTCGGATGCATCAGACCCATCTCGGCTGTGCGTCATTCGCAGTCATCATTGTGTGATGATATGATGCATCTTCGATATGTGTAGTGCATTAGCTGAATAAGTGTCTTTGTATGCGTATGCGCGACGCAAGCGACTCTATCTCCTCGAGTGCGCGGAGCGCCGTTAGCGCGGGAGCTGCGACGCGACTCGCGTGCAGTGAGAGCAGGATGCAAACTTTATTTAGAGAATGCGCCGATACAATACCAAGTCCAGGAGATTGAGCACTTGGCCCCAAGCGATGAGACCCGCAAGATCAAGGTGTGCCTCGTCGGCGATGTCGGCGTCGGGAAGACGAGCCTGATACGCAGGTATGTCCTCGATGTCTTCGATGACAAGTACATCGCCACCATCGGCACCAAGGTCACAAAGAAGGAGATTGAGGTCAAGGACCCGAGGACCGGCGCGCCGCAGAAGGTAGTCCTACTAGTTTGGGATATCATGGGCCAGCCGAGCTTCAGGGAGGTCCTGCGCGAAGCGTACTTCTATGGGGCAGAGGGCGCGCTCGCGGTCTGTGACGTCACCAGCAAGGAGAGCCTCGGTGAGCTCAGGTACTGGGTCAAGGCAATGACCGCGACCACCGGCAAGATCCCGATAGTCTTCCTCGGGAACAAGTGCGACCTGCGCGAGGAGACCCGCGTCCAGTTCCAGGACATCGAGGTCTTCGCCAAGAAGCACGACTCCCCCGCGATGCTGACATCGGCCAAGACCGGCTACAACGTGGAGCAGGCTTTCACTACCTTGGTGGAGAAGCTGGTCGTGAACCGGTAGTCGTGACGTGTGTCTGAGTTAAGCATATTACCTCGTCCAGCCCATGCACTCGCGGGCGAGACGAATGGTTGCTAGGTGCGCTGACGCTGTCTTCTACAACGGGAGGATATACACGCTCGACCCGTCGGTCCCTACCGCGAGGGCGATTGCGGTGGAGGGAGGACGGATCGTAGCCATAGGGGACGACGCGACCGTAAGAGGATCGACCCCGCGCGGCGCAGCCAAGTACGATCTCGGCGGGAAGGCCGTCATCCCCGGGTTCATCGATGCTCACACACATTTCATCCAGATGGGAGTCGACTCTCTCAGCGTCGACCTGAGTGGCACCAAGAGTGTCGACGAGGCGCTCTCGCTCATGAAGGCGGCCGCCTCGAAGACCCCGGAAGGGGACTGGGTAATCGGAACGAACTGGAGGGAGAGCTGCTGGGCCGATGGGCGCTTCATCACGGGTAAGGACCTCGATGAGTGCTGCCCGAGGCATCCGGCCGTCGCACACAGGATATGCGGTCATCTCTCCTCGCTCAACAGGAGGGCAGTCTCGGAAGTGGGTCTCAACGCGAAGACCCCCGATGTAGACGTCGACCCCTCCGGTTCGCTCACTGGAATCGTCAGAGAATCGGCCGTCGGGCTGGTCCGGACCGCGACCTCCCCGACGCCGATGAGACGGGCCAAGGGCCTGGCGGTTGCCACCAAGCGGGCTCATTCCCTCGGAGTGACATCGATACATGAGAACGGCACCGCCCAGGACCTCAGGGTGTTCATCGAAGCGGAGCGGAGTGGGAAGCTCTGGGTGCGTGTGAGGTTCAACATCCCGTCTCAGCACCTGGATTCCATAGTCTCTGCAGGACTGTCCTCTGGATTGGGTTCGGACTGGCTCAGGATCGGCGGGGTGAAGATATTCTGCGACGGCGCGCTCGGCGCGAGGAGCGCCGCCCTGTCGAGGCCTTTTGCCGACGACCCCGGGAACAAGGGCATGTTCGTCCACGAGCGCAAGGTGCTCGACGAGATGACGCGCGAGGCGAACGCGTCCGGCATGCAGCTGGTCGTCCACGCCATAGGCGACGAAGGCATCGATGTCGCCATCTCCTCGATTGAGGCGGCCTTGCAGGAGAATCCGCGCAGGGACCACAGGCACAGGATCGAGCACCTGGAGCTCCCGACAAGGGATCACATCGCCCGCATGAGGCGACTGGGACTGATTGCCTCCATGCAGCCGAACTTCGTGGGCGAGTGGGGCGGAATAAACGGGATGTACTACGACCGGCTCGGCCCCGAGCGTGCGGCTAGGAACAACCCCTTCGGTGAGGTGCTCGGCGCGAAGGTCCGCCTCGCCTTCGGTTCGGACTGCATGCCGTTCTCGCCTCCGTATGGGATAACCTCTGCAATGAGGGCCCCCCACGAACTGCAGAGGCTGTCCGCGGAGCAGGCCATCTCGGCGTACACGCGGGATGCGGCGTTCGCAGGCTTCGATGAAGGAATCAAGGGAACGCTTACCGAGGGGAAATACGCGGACTTCGCCGTCCTGTCATCGGACCCGATGGCGGAGCCCGAGACGGTCGATGGCATGATCGTCGTGAAGACCGTCCTGAACGGAGAGGTCGTGTTCGACAGGACGGTTGCCAGGAGGAGGAAACCATGAGCACAGTGCGGAGACTAGTGCAGGCGGACGGGGCGCCGGCGCCGGTCGGACCATACTCGCACGCGGTCGTCGTCGGCGAGACGGTCTACTGCTCCGGGCAGCTGGGGATAGACCCTTCGACGAATGCGTTCGCGGGCCCCGATGTCGCGGCGCAGACCGATAGGGCCCTCCAGAATCTCTCTGAGGTGCTGTCGGCGGCCGGATCGAGCATGAGCGATGTGGCGAAGGCCACGGTGTTCCTTGTCGACATGGGGGACTTC
>JALOTO010000102.1 GCA_025457845.1 Thermoplasmata archaeon
TGCTCGCATTCGACCACTGGAGTCTGCAGGGCGTGCGAGGGGAAGCAGCAGAGGACTGTGACGAGGCTCACGTGAGGAGGCGCTTGGCCTCTTCCTCGGTCACTCCCGCCGCCTTGAGCAGGTACTTCAGCCCCTTCTTCATGATCATGTCCTTGGTCTTGTCGTCCAGGAACTTCTCCATGACGATTGGGGCCCTGATGGTGTACTCCACACCGAACTCGGAGAAGTAGTAGCGCGCGTTGTCCGGGTCGAGCTCCGCGGCCTTGACGTAGGCGGCCTCGGCCTCGTTGAACCTGCCCGCCTCGACGAGGAACGCCGCGTACGACGAGTGGAATATGGGGTTCTTCGGGTCGAGTTCCACGGCCTTCTTGTAGGACTCCATGATCTCCTCGACGGCGACCTTGGGGGCGCCCACCGCGGCCTCGGCCTTGCCGAAGTATGCCTCGGCGCACTTCGGGTCCGCCTTGATGACCTTGTTGTACTTGGAGACGGCCTTCTCGAAGTCTCCCATTGCAAGCGCCTCCTGCGCGTCCATCAGGTCCTTGTCAATCGCACCGGCCATGTGTGTCGCACCGACCTCCGCATCCGTTGCGGGCGAGGCATCTATGTTTGCGGGGGGTCATAAAACGTTCGCATCAAGATATCGGGGCTGAGAGCGTCGCCCGGATGCCTCTGTGGGAAAGGGTTGATCGGGAGGCGCGAAGGCCTCCCAGTGGTTTCACGGCTGCGCGTCCAGCAGTTCCTGTGCCGCGGCCTCTATGGCGGGAAGGTCCATGGCCGCGACGGGCTGATACGGTTCGACCTCCCAGTCCACGCCGGGCTCGAGGCCCTGCGAGACGAGCAGCTCGATGTCGTCCAGTATCCCCGTCGAGTTCGCCAGGCTCGAGTCGACCGTCACCGACAGGTCCCTGTCTCCCTGCGGCACGTCGGCCGTCGAGAGCTCGGCGTATCCCTGCTCGACGGTGTCGGCCAGGGCCGTCATCGCGACCGAGAGGTTCTCGAAAGCGAGCCTCCGGTCCTCGTCGATGATGTACATGACCGATATGCCGTAGCAGTCGGCGGATATGCCCTCCACGGTCGCCTGGGCGTACCTCGCGGCGGACCGCCTCCAGCCGTTGTCCAGGGCGTCGTCGCGCATCTCGTCTATGGCCGCGGAGGCCACATCGAGCCTCTCGACGATGTCCTCGACGAGCACGATCTGCGCCCTGTACTTGGACGCCTTGTAGTCATCCGCCTGGGCCTTGAGGATGAGCGCGAACGCGGCTAGCACGACTATCACGACCAGCGCGGCGGCCACCATCACGGCCCAGGGGTTGAGCTTCCTCTTCTGTCCAGGTATCTCCTGCTGTCCCATTCCCCTCGACCTCTGTGGAGAGCATGGACAAGGGGGTATTTGGCAGGGCGCAGAAACGCTTTTAAGAGAAGGCGGGGTTCCTGGACGTCGACGAGTCAGGAAGGTTCCAGTCATGATCCCCGGAGGCAGGATGAACCCCAGGCAGATGCAGGCGGCCATGAAGCGCATGGGCATCACACAGGAGGAGATCTCCGATGTCGTCGAGGTGGTCATAAGGACCCGGACGAAGGAGCTCGTGTTCAAGGGCCCCTCGGTCACGGCCATGACCGTCCAGGGACAGAAGACCTACCAGATCATGGGCAGCCCGCAGGAGCGTAAGCCGTCGGCGGACCAGAAGGCCGCCGAGGGGCCGGCGGGTATCCCGGACGAGGACGTGAAGCTCGTCATGTCGCAGACCGGGTGCTCCGCATCCGAGGCCAGGAAGGCGCTCGAGGAGAGCGACGGCGCCCCGGCCGAGGCGATCCTGAAGGTCATGTCGTCCAAGTGAGGGGGCGCGCCCGCTCGGCGCGCACCACATCGCAAGGCACGAGCTGTGCGAGAAGGAGCTGGTCCCGGAGATGATCGAGACCGTCGGCCTCGGCAGGCGTTTCGGCGAGAGGGTCGCAGTCGAAGACCTCAACCTCCGGGTCGGCGAGGGAGAGGTGTTCGGGCTCCTGGGGCCGAACGGGGCGGGCAAGACCACTACGACCAGGATGCTGTCGTGCCTGATTGCGCCGACGACGGGGACCGCGTTCGTCAACGGGTACGACGTGGCCAAGGAGCGTGACAGGGAGAGGATCAGGGGGATGGTCGGGCTGCTCCCCGAGTCGCCCGGGCTCTACGAGTCGCTCAGCGCCCTGAGGAACCTGGACTTCTACGCGAGGATCTACGGGATGCCGGCAGACGCGAGGGCCGCGCGGATCGAGGAGCTCCTCCGGATGCTGGACCTCTGGGACAGGAAGGACGACGCTGTCGCGACCTTCTCTAAGGGGATGAAGCAGAAGATCGCCATCGCCAGGGCGTTCGTCCACAGCCCCCAGGTGGTCTTCCTCGACGAGCCGACCGCCGGCCTCGACCCGCAGGCGTCCCTGACCGTCAGGGAGTTCCTCATGCAGCTGAGCAGCGAGGGACGGACCATATTCATCAACAGCCACCACCTCGACGAGGTGGAGCGGCTCTGCGACAGGACGGCCATAATGAACAGGACCGTGCTCGCCATCGGGGCGCCCAAGGAGCTGGCCAGGAGCTACTGGGGCAGCACGACCGTCGTTCAGCTGAGGTCGCTGGAGCCGAGGCACCTCGATGTCATCAGGGCGCTCCCGTTCGCGCAGAACGTGCGGCAGGAGGGGGACCGCGTCCTCGTGGACCTCGACGACCCCGAGGCGAGGAACCCCGAGATCGTCTCGTCGCTGGCGGCCTCAGGCGCCCAGGTGGAGTACGTGACCGAGCTCAGGAGGTCCCTGGAGGACGTCTACCTCAAGCTCGTCGGGAGGGAGGCGCGATGAGGTGGGACCGCGTGTTCGCCGTCGCCAGGAAGGACCTGGACGAGTTCGGCAGGAACAAGTACGTCCTCGGGACGATCCTGATATTCCCCCTGATGGTCTCGGTCATCCTGCCCGTCATCTACGTCGTCCCCATCAACCAGCTCGGGGCGGAGCGCGGCCATCCCATCAGCATCGGGTTCAACATAACCTACGAGCTCGAGGGAGTCTCCATAGCGAACACCACCTTCTTCGGTGCCAGGATCTCCGGCTCGAACATCACCGACTGCGTCCTGAACGGCTGCATCGTGACGGACTCGTTCGTGACCAGGTCCGTCGTCACGTGGTCCGAGGTGTCCAACTCGTCGGTGATCTTCTGCCTCCTGACCTCCAGCAACATGTTCTATCCGATGATGAACTCGGGGAACACGCTGGTCGACTCCCAGATCATCGGCGAGGACAGCGAGCTCGAGCAGCTCAGGGACATCATGTTCAACGTGCTGCTCCTCCTGCTGATCATGATACCGGTCATGATCCCGACCGTGACCGCATCGTACAGCTTCGTCGGCGAGAAGGTCAACAAGAGCCTCGAGCCTCTCCTCGCGACGCCCATCACGGACACCGAGCTCCTCCTGGGGAAGGCGGGGTCCATCTTCGCCCTCAGCATGACGGCCACGGTCGCGGCCTTCGTCGTGGCCACCGTCACGGTCGATGTCCTGACGGAACCGGTGCTGGGCTACTATCCCCTCCCGACCCCGTTCTGGATAGCCGGGATCGTCCTGCTCGCCCCCGGGATGTGCATGCTGAGCATACTCACCAACGTCATGGTCTCCTCGAGGGTGAACGACGTGAGGGTGTCGCAGCAGATCGGGAGCATCGTGATACTGCCCCTCCTCGCGTTCTTCGTCTCGGGCCTGTCCGGGGTCATGAGCGCGGAGGCATCGTCCCTCGCGTTCTTCTCCGGCCTCATCTTCGCTGCCGACGCGGTCGTCCTCTGGTTCAGCCTGAAGGTCTTCAGGCGCGAGGAGATCCTGGTCAGGTGGAAGTGACCCGTCCCTCGAAAGTATTAAGCCGTCGCGGCCATTCTGAGCTGCCAGCGGGTAGAGACCCATGAAGCTACACGAGATGACGGCCAAGTGCAGGATGTGCGGCAAGGACCTGAAGGGCGACGACATGGACGACGACTTCGTGACCTTCTACTGCATGAAGTGCGGGATCTACACGACCAAGCCCCTCTCGGACTACAAGGACCAGCCCGCCCCGGCACCCGCAGCGGCCCCGGCCGCCCCGCCCGTCGAGAAGAAGCCTTGAGGGGAGCGTCCAGCAGCGCCCGGAGCCAGCCTCCGGGCACGCCGCCAACGCTTATATACGGAGTCAGCTTTTGCCTCACAAAGCCGCTCGGCAAGCACTGAAAAGTGCACCGAACATCAAATGCCCCGGTAGTGTAGCGGTCTATCATCCGAGCCTGTCGAGCTCGGGACTCGGGTCCGAATCCCGACCGGGGCGCCAGACCCCTCTTCTCAAGCCCTGTCCTTCTCGAGCTCAAGCTGGTAATACGCCTCAGCGTCGTGCCGGTAGATGGGGCGGAAGAGCCCGTCGGCCTCAGCCAGGACCTCCTCCGGGGTGAGCCGGTCATGGATGGGCGGGCCGAAGCCCGTCTCCCTCTTCTGGAAGTCGACCACGGTCAGCCTGCCACCGGGGACGAGGAGGAGCCTGCAGCGCTCGAGGAGCGCGCGCCTGTCCTCGACCTCGTGGTACAGGAACGCCAGCAGGACGCGCCTGACGGACGACGGGCGGATCGGGGGCGACGACGCGTCTGCGAGGAGCGGCATCACGGCCGAGCTGCCTTCGCTCGACGACCTGTCACGCACTATCGAAAGCATGCGCCCTTCGACGTCCAGGGCGACGACCTTCGCCCCTGCCCGCGCCATCTCCACCGAGAAGTATCCTGTTCCCGCGCCCATGTCCAGCACGAGCTCGCCCTCGGATATGCCCATCCTCCGGACGATCTCGGCCGCGGGGACGGCCTGCCTGCGCTGGGGGCTCTCCAGGCGGGCGAGAGGGTCCCCGGACGCGTCGAACCTGTGGCGGCCCATGCACGATGGCATCCCCCTCCCCACGGATAACCCTCTCGGCGGACGGGAGCGGGACGGTCAGCTATATCATGTGGCCGGGCCATTATGCGGCCCGGTCGGAGATGGCTCTCAAGGTATACATGACCATGACGGGGATCAGCCGCTGGCCCGTCCTGAACGGGCTGTGGGCCGCCGCCTGCAAGGGGTACGTCCCCGACAGGGTCTACATCTTCGTCACCCAGGGCCGCGAGAGGGACGGGGACGTCCTCGCAGGGTGGATCGCCACGCTGCTGGACTCCTACGGCAAGAAGGTCCAGATCCTCAGGGAACGGATCGAGGAGGGGGAGTTCGCCTCCTCGGGAAGGAGGATCACCGCCGCGATGGAGAGGGAGAGGGCCGAGGGGAACGAGGTCGCCATCGACATCACCCCGGGGAGGAAGGCCATCGTCTCGTCTGCGCTCATCTCCGCCTGGCAGAAGCAGGTCGACCACGTCTTCTACCTCTACCTCGAGGACATGCACAACTCGAACAACCCGTACCCGATGATTCCCTACAGGCTCCAGCACTTCGTCGACCTCAAGGAGGAGGTGTGGAAGTGAGCGACCTCGTGCTTTCCAGGCAGGAGCTGCAGGTGCTGCTCAACTGCATCTACGGCGGCGAGACCAGGTACCTCCACGTCGAGTACCCGTTCTACGAGCTCGAGCTCTTCACGCTCGACATGAAGAAGCCCGAGATGACCAAGATAGCCCGGTACAAGGAGTTCGACCGGGAGAGGAC
>JALOTO010000009.1 GCA_025457845.1 Thermoplasmata archaeon
GCAGTGAAGGCTGCGGGCGGTGCGGTAGGCGACGCGGACATCCTGGACCTGGCCATCGACGAATCGGTGAAGGCCGGGGTGACGATCACGGGCGCGTTCGACGACGCGACGGCGTGCTTCGCTGGCGGGGCCGTCGTCACCGACAACAGGGAGAGGAAGGTCCTCGCGAGGGGACGCATAGACCCGTCCCTGGTCATCATCATACACGTGCCTGAGAGGTCGATATCGAAATCGAGCCTGAAGGGGAAGGACTTCGGCCCGATATCCACCAAGGTCGATGAGGCGTTCGGCCTGGCCATGAGAGGAGAATACCTGAAGGCCATGGAGCTCAACTCGCGCGCATACGCCGATGTCCTGGGGGTCCCGGAGGAGGCGGTGCATGCCGCGAAGGACGCAGGGGCGCTCGCCGCAGGCATATCGGGGACCGGGCCCGCGACCGCCGCGGTCGTCCGAAGCGTGGACACCGAGAAGGTCAGGGGCGCGCTCTCCAGGCTCGAGGGGAGGGTTATTGTCACGCGCCCGAACGATCTGCCTGCCAGGGAGGTGGTCCCACGGCTATTGTAGTCTCCGCGTCGACAGCCCGCGGCACCGTGACGGCGCCTCCGTCCAAGTCCTACACGCACAGGGCGATTGTCCTCGGCGCGCTGACCGGCGAGGAGTTCCAGCTGACCGGGCCGCTCGTCTCCGAGGACACCAAGGCGACCCTCGAAGCGGTCCGGAGGTTCGGCGCCGTGGTGTCTCCTTCAGGGGACCTCATCAGGATCAACTGCCCCGAGCTAACCCCGGCCAAGGAGGCCATCGACGCCCGCAACTCCGGGACGACGATCCGCCTCATGACGGGCATCGCATCCCTTCTGCCGTCCACGACGACGCTGACCGGTGACTCCAGCCTCGTGAAGAGGCCGATGGGGCCGCTGGTCGACGCACTCGTCCAGCTCGGCGCGAGATGCGACTTCCTCGGCGAACCAGGTAGGCCGCCTCTCAGGGTCACGGGCCCGATGAGGGGAAGGGCCACTTCCGTCAAGGGAGGCGTCAGCTCGCAGTTCGTCTCATCGCTGCTCATCGCCTGCACCCAGAAGGAGGATGCGACGGACATTGCGGTCGAAGGGAGACTCACCTCGAGACCGTACGTGGACATCACGCTGGGCATGCTGAGGGAGTTCGGAGCCGAGGTGGCCGAGAACCATTCCGGCTTCTACGTCCCGGGCGGGCAGAGGCTCGGCCGCAGGTCCTACCGGGTACCCGGGGACTTCTCGTCAGCCGCGTTCCCCCTCGTGGCCGCAGCCGTCTCGGGAGGAGACGTCACAGTCAAGAACATCGATGCTGGCTCGCCCCAGGGAGACAAGGCGATACTCGACATCCTTTCGCGCTTCGGCGCGGAGGTCGCGACCGCGGACGGCTCCGTCAGGGCGAGGGGCGGCACGCTGCACGGGGCGGACGTCGACGTGGGCGACACGCCCGACCTGTTCCCAATACTGGCAGTCCTAGCGGCGGTCGCTCCCGGAAGGACCGTGATCACGGGAGGCAGGAACCTCAGGGAGAAGGAGAGCGACAGGATCGCGACCACCACCGCCTTCCTCAGGGACATGGGCGCCCGCATCGCTCCGACGGACGACGGATGCATCGTCGACGGAGGGGGGAAACTGCACGGAGCCAGCGTGCACACCGAAGGCGACCACAGAATACTTATGGCGGCAGCGGTTGCTGGACTGGTATCCACATCCGAGGTGAGGATCCAGGACGAAGGCTCCTACGCCGTCTCCTACCCCGGCTTCCTCGACGACATGCTTCGGCTCGGATGCAGGCTGGAGGTGAGGACTTGAACGAGTTCGGGACCAGGTTCCGCATAGGGATATTCGGCGCGAGCCACGGGCCGTGCGTCGGCGCCAAGGTCGACGGTTGCCCTGCGGGTTCCAGGATCTCGGAGGCCGTCATCCAGGCGGAGCTGGACAGGAGGAGCCCGGGAAAGTCCCCGGTGACGACCCCGAGGGCGGAGCGTGACAGGCTCGAGGTGCTCTCCGGCCTCAAGGACGGAAAGGCCACTGGAGGGACCATAGTCGGCCTCGTGAGGAACAGGGACACGGACTCCTCAGCCTACGACGCCTTCCTCAGGGTGCCCAGGCCGGGGCACGCGGACTACCCCGCCACGGTCAAGTACGACGGCAAGCACGACCACAGGGGCGGAGGACAGTTCTCGGGGAGGATGACCGCTGGGCTGGTCATCGCCGGCGCCATCGCCCGGCAGGTCCTCGACAAGAAGGGAGTGAGCGTCCTCGCGCAGACCATCCAGATCGGCTCCGTCAAACTCGAGAAGGACATCCCGTTCAGCATAGCCGAGAAGGTCGTCCGCAAGAACGCGGTCGGGTGCGCCGACAGGGACACCGCGACCAGGATGATAGAGGAGATAGTGGCCGCCCACGAGGAGAAGGACAGCGTGGGCGGGATAGTCAAGTGCACGGTCATGGGCCTCCCGGTCGGCGTCGGCGAGCCTTTCTTCGATTCGATAGAGAGCCAGATGTCCGCGATGATGTTCTCCGTCCCAGGCGTGAAGGGGGTGGAGTTCGGGTCCGGCTTCCGCTGCGCCTCGATGAAGGGGAGCGAGCACAACGACCCCTACATTGTCAGGGGCGGGAAGGTCGTCACAAAGACGAACAACGCCGGCGGCATCCTCGGAGGGCTGTCCACCGGGATGCCCGTGGAGTTCAGGGTCGCTTTCAAACCGACATCGTCCATCGCGAGGCCGCAGGTCAGCGTGGACATAGTCGACAAGGAACCGGTCGAGCTGAGCATCAGGGGGAGGCACGACCCGTGCATCGTCCCCAGGGCGGTGCCAGTGGTCGAGAACTCGGCCGCCGCGGTCATCCTCGACCTCATGCTCCAGGGGGGCTTCGCGTGACCAAGGCCGAGCTGCGCGCCCTCAGGGAGGAGGTCGACCGCATAGATGCTGAGATCGTCTCGCTCGCGGCGAGGAGGAGGAGGGTCGCGAGGGAGATCGGCCTGGTGAAGGCCAAGGACGGCATCCCGGTCCGCGACAGGAAGCGGGAGGCAGCGGTCGCCGAGGACATGGAGAGGCGCGCCAGGAAGGCCGGCCTCTCGCTGGGGACCGGCAGGGCTGTCGCCAAGGCACTCGTCTCCGACGGCGTCTCGTCCCAGAAGGAGAGATCGCCACGGCCGCTGGCCGGCCGCAAGGCCCTGGTGGTCGGAGGCGCGGGGAAGATGGGCGAGTGGACCGTCAGGTTCCTGTCATGCAGGGGCGCCGAGGTCTCCGTGTGGGACCCGCGGGGCAGGCTCCAGGGATATCCCAACGTCAAGCGGCTCGACGACGAATCGAGGAAAGCGGACATGGTCGTCATAGCCAGCCCTCTGGGGACCGCCCGGGACGAGCTGAGGAAGGTCATCGGAGCCGGGCCGAAGGGGCTCGTCTTCGACATCTGCAGCGTCAAGTCGCACATCGCCCACGACCTCAGGGGAGCGGCTGGACAAGGCATCAAGGTCACCAGCGTCCACCCGATGTTCGGCCCGAGGGCGCCGTCTCCTGAGGGGCTCAACGTCATCGTCTGCGGGTGCGGATGCGCGGGCGCAGACAAGACGGCCGCCTCGCTCTTCTCGGGGGCAGGGGCCAAGGTCTCGAAGCTCTCGCTCGAGGAGCACGACGAGCTCATGGCATACGCCCTGGCACTGCCGCACATCACCGCGCTGCTCTTCGGGGGGACCCTGAGGGGATCGGGAAGGGCGCTCCCGGAACTCGCATCCGCGGGTGGGACCTCGTTCGCGAGGCTGCTCTCGCTGGCGAGGGAGGTCTCGGGAGAGAGCAGGCGCGTCTATCACGACATACAGTCACTCAACCCGAACACCAGGAGGGCGCTCGAGGCCGTGGAACGGACTCTATCGGAGCTCAGCGACGCGGCCCTCGACGGGGACCCTCAGGCGTTCGGGCGTATCATGGATGACGAGAGGAAGTACCTGGAGGCATGAGGACATGACGAAGATGAAGGCAGCGATACTGGGCTCGAGCGGGATGATAGGTCAGCGGTTCGCCCACATGCTCATGGGACACCCATACTTCGATGTCGTCGCATACTGTGCATCGGACAGGTCGGAGGGCAAGCGCATCGCGGACGTGTGGAAGCTCTCGGACCTCCAGATGGACCAGGAGCTTGGCACGAGGACCTTGGTCGGGACAGACCCGAAGGCGCTCGCGAGGGAGGGCGTCCAGGTGGTCTTCAGCGGCCTCCCTTCGGATGTGGCGGGACCGGTCGAGGACCAGTGCGCCGACGAGGGCATGGCGGTGTTCTCCAACGCCGCGTCCCACAGGATGGACCCGGACACGCCCATACTCATCCCCGAGATCAACGCGGACCACCTCGCATCCATCGAGGCCCAGAAGCTCCGCAGGAAGAAGGGCGGGTACGTGGTCACGAACGCCAACTGCTCCGTCACCGGGCTGGCGTTGGGGCTCAAGCCCCTCTACGACGCGTTCAAGTTCACCGACATCTGGGTAGCGACGTACCAGGCGCTCTCAGGCGCGGGCTACCCTGGGGTCGCATCCCTCGACATACTCGGGAACGTCCTCCCGCACATCAAGAGCGAGGAGGAGAAGATGGGGCTCGAGGGGAGGAAGATCCTCGGGGGATACACCAACGGCCGGTTCGCGGACGCGCCCATGAACATCGAGGCGAACTGCGCCAGGGTCAACGTCAGGGACGGGCACCTGGAGGCCGTCTTCATAAGGAGCAGGGACATGCCCAGCGAGGAGCGCGTCGCCAAGGCGCTGTCCTCCTTCAAGGCAAGACCGCAGGAGCTCGGGCTGCCCACGGCTCCCGTGAACCCGATCATCGTGATGCCTCAGCCCGACAGGCCCCAGCCCAAGCTGGATTCGGGCGCGGGGTTCCCTGAGCGGGCGAAGGGCATGGCCGTGTCGGTCGGAAGGATCAGGGTCAAGGGCGACGGGCTGAGGTTCTACCTCCTCGTCCACAACACCATCAGAGGGGGCGCGGGCGGGAGCGTCCTGAACGCCGAGCTGGCGTACAAGGAGGGCTACATCTGAGCGCGAAGGACCCGAAGGAAGGAAAGGCGCCCGCGGGGAAGAGCTACGACGACATCAAGAAGAGGATAGCCGAAGGCGACGCGGTCGTCATGACCGCCGACGAGTTCAAGGAGTACGTGAGGTCGAACGGCACCAAGAAGGCCGCGAGGGAGGTCGACGTCGTGACGACGGGGACCTTCGGGGCGATGTGCTCCAGCGGCGCGTACTTCAACTTCGGCCACTCGGACCCGCCGATCAAGATGCAGAAGGTCTGGCTGGACGGGGTCCAAGCGTACACCGGCCTCGCCGCCGTCGACGCGTACCTCGGCGCGACCGAGCTCGACGAGTCCAACAACCTGTTCCACGGCGGGGCCCATGTCATCGAGGACCTTGTACGCGGTAAGGCCGTGAGGCTGAGGGCCACGTCCTACGGGACGGACTGCTATCCCAGGAAGGAGATGGACACCTACGTGAGCCTCAAGACGGTGAACCAGGCGGTCCTGTTCAACGTGAGGAACGCGTACCAGAACTACGCCTGCGCGACCAACTCGTCCCAGAAGACGCTCTACACGTACATGGGCAAGCTGCTCCCCGACTACGGGAACGCGACCTTCAGCAGCGCAGGGGAGATCTCCCCGCTGATGAACGACCCGTACTACAGGACCATAGGCGTCGGGACCAGGATCTTCCTCGGGGGCGGGGAGGGCTTCGTCGCCTGGGAGGGCACCCAGTTCAACCCGCGAGTCCCGAGGACGGCGGAGGGCGTGCCCAAGAGGCCCGCCGGGTCCATGGCGGTCATAGGGGACCTGAAGCAGATGTCCCCCGACTTCCTCAGGGGGCTGACGTTCACCAAGTATGGCGTCTCGCTGGGAGTGGGCATCGGCGTCCCGATACCCATCCTGGACGAGGAGATGGCGAAGGCGTGCGCGGTGACGAACGACAAGATCGTCACGGCCGTCTTCGACTACGCCCAGCAGGTCAGGGCGAGGACGCCTCTGAGGGAGGTCAGCTACGCGGAGCTCCGCTCGGGCGAGATAACGGTCAACGGGAAGCCCGTGCCGACCTCCTCACTCTCGAGCCTGTACAAGGCGAGGCAGATCTCGGAGGTCCTGAAGAACAGGATACTCAAGCGCGAGTTCTCCGTCGAGAAGCCCATCCAGACGTTCTCGATGGACCGGACATTCAAACCGCTCGAAGTGAGGTCCGAGAAGGAGGCGATGGGATGAAGACGAAGGTCGTTCTGAACTTCAGCCCCGAGGCGTCGAACCAGCCGATAACGCACAACCTGATCTCGAAGTACCACCTGATGCTGAACATCCTAAGGGCCGAGATAGACGAGGTCGGCGGGAAGATGGTCATAGAACTCTCGGGGAAGGCCGACGAGATCAGGAAGGGGCTCGACTACCTCAAGGCCAGCGGGGTCAGCGTGCGCCCGATCAAGGAAGGCGTCAGGAGGGACGAGGAGGCGTGCACCCACTGCGGGATGTGCGTCTCGATCTGCCCGACGAAGGCCCTCACCATGGATGTCAGGACAGGCAAGGTCTCATTCAACGAGGAGAGGTGCGTGGCGTGCGGCGTATGCATAGACGCGTGCCCGCCGAGGGCGATGGAGATACTGATCTGAGATGTTCGTCCACTCGAAGGTCGAGATAGGCGAGACGGCGGCCACCGTCGCATGCGACAGGAGATTCCTCGGCCCCGCAGTGGACGCCATCAAGGCCGCGAGGGCGGAGGTCGAGAGGCAGGTCCGGAGGGACCCGTTCTTCCTCGCGACGATGGAGCCGTACCCCTGCGACGGGGACGCTGGCAGGACCGTCAGGCGTATGTGCGAGGCGGCCGGGAAGGCCCATGTCGGCCCGATGGCAGCCGTCGCCGGCGCAATCGCCCAGGAGGCGCTGGAGGCCATGGCCGCCGCCGGGTGCACCCACGGCTGGGTCGACAACGGCGGGGACATCGCGCTGCTCCTCGAGGAGCCCGCGACGGTCGAGGTCTTCTGCGAGCCCGGGGCCAAGGAGGCGTTCGGCTTCGAGATGCCTCCTGCAGGATCCATGGTCGGCGTGTGCTCCTCGAGCGGACGGCTCGGCCACTCGATCAGCCTGGGGGACGCGGACGTCGCGGTCGCCTTCGCGGACGACGCGGTGCTCGCGGACGCCCTCGCGACCGCGATAGGCAACAGGGTCGTGGACTCAGAGTCCATGCAGTCGTGCTTCGAGCCGTTCAAGGGCATCAGGGGGTTCAGGGGAGGGCTGGCCTTGAGGGACGGGGAGGTCGCCATGTGGGGCGAGCTGCCCAGGCTCGTCGAGGTCGAGCACAGCCCTGAGAGGGTCACGGTCCACAGCCGGATGGCAGGTCCGGCATTCACGGGCGATCCGACACACCAAGGGGTGAGAATCTGAAGGTGCTCAAGTTCGGTGGCACGTGCCTCGGTTCCGAGGACGCGCTCCAGAGGGTGGCTAGTGTAGTCAAGAACGAGAAGGACAAGAAGCTCGTCGTCGTCTCCGCTGCGATGGGCGTCACCAACGCCCTCAAGGACTTCATCTCCCAGCCGAGGCAGGAGAAGCAGATCGACGACTTCCTGTTCGCCCTCAAGGCTAGGCACCTGGACCTCCTCCCCAGGAGGGACGGGAAGGACAAGAAGGACGCGGCCCGGCTCATAGACGAGAAGATCACCAAGCTCGAGAGGCTCCTCTACGGGGTGACCTACACCGAGGAGCTCACGCCGAGGACGAAGGACCTCATACTCAGCTTCGGCGAGAGGCTCGGCGCGATCGTAGTCGCGGCGAGGCTCCGGCACGAGGGTATGGACGCCGTGCCGATGGAGACCGACGCGATCGGGTTCATAACGAACGAGCACCACGGGAACGCGGTGGCCGACCTCGACCTCTGCCACAAGAACCTCGGGCCGGCGCTGGACGCGGCGGTCAAGAAGGGCGTCGTCCCCGTGCTGACCGGGTTCTTCGGGGTCACCTCCGACGGGCACGTGACCACGGTCGGAAGGAGCGGCACGGACTACTCGGCCGCGGTGATAGCCTTCGCGACCGGCGCTAAGCTAATCGAGATCTGGAAGGAGGTCGACGGCTTCATGAGCGCCGACCCGAAGCTGGTCAAGGGGGCGTTCATGCTCGACAGGCTCTCCTACGAGGAGGCGGCCGAGCTCGCGTACTTCGGGGCGCAGGTGCTGCACCCGAGGGCCGTCCAGCCGGCGAGGATCAAGGGCATCGAGATAGTCATAAAGAACCTCTACAACCCCGAGTCCCCGGGCTCGGTCATCGGGAGCTCCAGGCAGACGAGGGGGGACATCATCAAGAGCGTCTCGTACGTCAAGGACGTAGCGACCCTGAAGGTCTACGACACCGGCGCGGGGTACAAGGCCGGGTTCCTGTCCGACGTCTCGAACTGCCTCACGGACGCCAAGGTCAACATCTTCTCAGCGACGACCTCCCAGACCTGCGTCGCGGTCCTCATAGGCGAATCGGACATCCCGACCGCCAGGAAGGCGATCAAGCACATCATAGGCGATGTCGGCGAGTCGTTCGAGATCAACCCGGGCGCCGCGCTCGTATGCACCGTCGGCGAGGGCTTCGCGACCACGAAGGGGATCGCGGCCAGGGTCTTCAAGGCGGTCGCGGCGAAGGGGGTCAACGTCGACCTCATCTCCGCGGGCGCGTCGACGGTCGCGTACCACTTCACCGTCGAGAGGAAGGACCTGAAGGAGACCATCCAGGCGATCCACGACGAGTTCTTCAGCTCGGAGGAGACCGAGGACACGTCCGCAGGGCCGGTCTCCTAGGCCAGCCGTACGAAGGTCGAGTTGTAGGCCGAGTTGCCGCCGTAGCGCTGGACGAAGTCCGTCGTCAGGAAGTTCGGGCCCGACCCGCCCATGAGCTTCGGCCAGGGGGCGGAGTACGTGAGGATGACCCCGCGGGGCACGGCATCCGAGACCTCCATCTTGACGGTCCACTCGCCGAACTCGTTTGCCAGGGTGACGGTCTGTCCCGCCTGGGCGCTGGAGCCCTTCACGTCATCCTTGTTCATGTAGACGACCGCCTCGAAGTTGTCGAGACGGTTGTGGTACTGCGACCTTGAGAGATGGCTGTGGACTGGGGTGAGTAGCTGGAACGGCAGCTTGCCGACGACGTCGACATGGGTCGGAAGGCCGCCCAGGCCGTCCTCGGCCGCCTTCGCCGAGTAGAGTTCGACCTTCCTCGAGGGGGTGGCGTATATCGCCCTGTTGGGCACCTTCATCTTGAGGAAACCCTTCTTCTTGAGGTCCTCCACCCTGCCCTCGACGGCCTTGCTCTTCGAGAACAGGGTGCGGGCGACCTTCTCGTCGTCCTCGTAGAGCTCCTTCTGCGGGAGCTTCATCTCCGAGGCGAGAGCGCGGAACAGGTCCGAGTTGCTCTTCGCCTCTCCGAGGGGCTCGATGGCCTTCTCGTTCAGCGAGACGTACTGGTGCATGTAGGACGTGTTGATGTCGAAGTGCTCGAAGAAGGTCGTCGCGGGAAGGAGTATGTCGGCGTAGTCCGCAGTGTCCGTCTGGAAGATGTCGTGGACGACTACGAAGAGGTCCTCCCTTGCGAAGCCTCTCCTCACCAGGTTCTGGTTCGGGAGGGTCGCGAGAGGGTTCGAGTCGTAGACGAACAAGGTCTTGATCTTCCCTGACTCGAGGGTACGGCCCAGGTCGACCATGTTGTACGTGACCTTCCTGCGGCTCATGATGGACTTCCCCTCGAGGTAGTCCCTGTCGAAATCGTCCAGATCGGTCGAGTAGAAGAAGCCGCGCGGCTGGCCTATGAGGATCGGGAGGATGCTTATGGATCGGACCATCTCGCCCCCGTTCCTGTTCCTCTGGAGGCCGTAGCCTATCGTGATGCAGTTCGGCCTGAGGGAGACGAAGTCCGCGATGAAGTCCTCGATCTCCCTGGTCTTGAGGCCGGTGAGCCTGGAGATCGTGTTCATGTCGTACTTCTTGCAGACCTCCTTGAGCTTGTCGAAGCCGACGGTGTTCCTCTCGACGTACTCCTCGAGGTGCAGCCTGTTCTCGATGATATGGTTGATGCAGCCCAGCGCGAGGGCTGCGTCCGTCGCGGGGCGGATCTGGAGATGGACCCCCAGCTCTGCCGTCCTCGTGCGGATGGGATCGATCACGTAGACCTTGGCGCCCTTCTTCTTCATGCGCCTCAGCAGGTCGTAGAGGTGTGGGCTGCTGAACGCGGGGTCCATCCCCCAGACGACGACAAGCCGGCACATCTCGATCTCGTCCGGGGTCATGCCCATGCTGGAGCCGTAGACTATCTCGAGGGCCTTGTCCCCCGCCTTCGAGCATATCGTGTGGTCGATCCTGGAGGCGCCTATCGCGTTGAAGAACCTGCTCGGGAAATGCCGCTGGATGAGGCCCATGTTCCCCGCGTAATCGTACTGGAGGATCGAATCGGTCCCGTGCTCGGCGGAGTCGTGGCGGATCCTGTCGGCGATGGTCCTTAGCGCCTCCGCCCAGGTGATGCGTTCGAACTTGCCCTGGCCCTTTGGCGCGACCCGCCTCATGGGGTAGAGAACCCTCTGCTTGGAGTGGGCGTAAGAGGCCATGCTCTGGCCCTTGACGCAGAGGAAGCCATGGGTGAACGGCTGCTTGTCGTTCGCCTCGACCGTGTGGATCTTCCCGTCCTTGACCCTGGTAATCATCGAACAGGTGTCGTAACAGTCCCTTGGACAGGTGTTGAATACGTACACTGTCGCCCTCCGAGGTGCGGCCCCTGCAGGATGTGGAAGGAGTCTCCATCGATTTATACTTGGTTGGCAGGTTGCCCCCGGATGACTTTGATGCCCTATGCCCAGCCCTTGCCCCAGCCGTCCCTGTGGAAGATGTCCGTGAGGGCCTTCCTCCGGCGCGCGGAAGGGCTGTGCGCCGGATAGCCCAGGGTCATGCAGATCGGGATCTCCCTGTCCCCCGGAATGTCGAGGACGTGCTTGACCTTGTCAGGCTCGAAGTCGCCGATCCAGCAGGTCCCGAGGCCCATCTCGACGGCCGTGAGGGACAGGTGGTCGAGGGCGATGGTCATGTCCACGCACGAGTAGAACGCCCCGGGCTCGCTCACCCCGACCAGGAACGCGGAGCACTCCGCGATGAAGTCCTGGCCGCCGCAGACCTGGACAAGGCGCTCCTTGACGCGGCCGTCCGTGACGACGACGATGTGGAACCTCTGGAGGTTGTTGGCGGACGGTGCAGAACGCGCGGAGTCCAGGAGGGCTTCCATCACATCCTTCGGGATCGGCTTGCTCTCGTACTTCCTTATGCTTCTCCTTGCCTTGATCGCGGAAAGCACATCCATGCGAGGTGCCCCCTAACCCACCTTGTCCCCGATGACCCGGTACTCGCCCCAGTAGAGGAGCATCTCCTTCATCCGGTCGTAGCCCTCCCTGCGCCTCGCGGCGACGACCTCGCCTATGAACCATACGTGGTCGCCGGCCTCCACCTCGCTGACCTTGACGCACTCGATGTTCACGGGGCATTCTGAGATGAGCGGGGCTCCGATCTTGGACGCCTTCTCCTTGGTCAGGTTTGCGGCCGAGAACTTGTCCACCTTCCTGCCGGACTTGGAGCCGCACACCTCGACCGCGGAGAGCATGCCCCTGTCGGGGATGTTCACCGCGAAGTCCTTGCTCGCCTTCAGCAGGCCGTAGCTGTGCCTCTTGTGGCCGACGCCTATGCCTATTAGAGGCGGCTTGAACGAGAACACGTGGCACATGGCCAGAGTTATGACGTTGTCCTTCTCGCCCGACACGGTCCCCAGGACGACTGGGAAGCCGGAGAAACAGTCCTGCGCCTCGTCCGCCGTGATGCTCTTCTTGTTCGTGGGAACCACCCCGATGCGCCGCGCGGGTCCCGTGAGGGCCCCTGCCGCAGGGGTTATTCACCTAGGAGCTTCTTGTACTCGTCGGCCGAAAGTAGTCCCGATAGCTCGGAAGGGTCTGCGACCTCGACCACGACGATCCAGCCCTCGCCGTAGGGTTCCTTGTTGAGGAGCTCGGGGGAGTCGACCAGCTTGCCGTTCGATTCCTTGACGCTCCCAGTGACTGGCGTGAAGACCTCGGAGACGGTCTTGACCGACTCGACGTTGGCGACGACCTCCCCCTTCTTGACATCCTTCCCCGCCTCAGGGAGCTCGACGAAGACTATCTCGGTGAGCTCGTGCTGGGCGTGGTCAGTGATGCCTATCCGGGCGGTGTTGCCCTCGACCTTGACCCATTCGTGATCCTTGGTGTACTTGACATCTGGAGCTACTGTGGACATGTCTGGCCTCCCACTGGGCCGCAGGATTGGCGTATCCGAATTTATACCTTGCCCATCGACCTTGCGAGAGGGATCGAGCGTGAAGGTCAACCCCGAATCTGGTCGCGCACGTAGCAACAGTTATCTATGCTCAACCTGATGCCACGCGCAAGGTGATTGTTCTGATAGACCAGCAGGCACTGAAATTCCTGGAAGAGCTCACGAACAGCTTCGGCCCGTCCGGCTTCGAGAGGGAGCCTGCGAGGATCGTCAAGCAGTACATGAACAAGTACTCCGACTCGATGTACACGGACAAGCTCGGTTCGCTCCTGTTCACCAAGAAGGGGTCGGCCGAGAACCCCGTCATCCTCCTCCCCGGGCACGTGGACGAGGTCGGGTTCATAGTCTCCAACGTCAACAAGAACGGCTTCCTGTCGTTCAACCCGCTGGGCGGATGGTTCGACCAGGTCCTTCTCGGCCAGAGGGTCTGGATCAGGACCGAGGACAACATCATCCCGGGCATCATAGCCTCGAAGCCGCCGCACCTGCTCCCGGCCGACGAGAGGAGCAAGGTCGTCGTCAAGCAGAAGATGTTCATCGACATAGGCGCGGCGAACGAAGAAGAGGCCAGGGCGATGGGCGTCCGAACCGGCAACCCAATCGTCCCAGACTCCGCGTTCTCGACCATGACCAAGAAGGTCTTCAAGGACGGGAAGAGGAAGGGCACGGACACCCTGGCCATCGGCAAGGCGTTCGATGACAGGATCGGCGCGTTCATCGCGTGCGAGGTCATCAGGACCCTCTCCGAGAAGGGAATCAAGCACCCGAACACCGTGGTCGGAGCGGCCACCACGATGGAGGAGGTCGGGCTGAGGGGCGCGAGGACCGCGGCGTACGTGTCCAAGCCCGATGTCTGCATCACCCTCGAGGTCGACATAGCCGGGGACGTCCCCGGGATCGAGCCGAACGAGGCGCCCACCAAAATGGGTGCCGGCGTCGCCATAACGACCTACGACTCGTCCATGATACCGAACCAGGGGCTCCTTGAGTTCGTCATCGACACGGCAGAGAAGTCCAAGGTACCCTACCAGCTCTCCGGGATGGCGGGCGGCGGGACGGACGCTGGCATGGTCCACATGGTCCGCGCAGGTTGCCCGAGCCTGGTCATGGGCGTCCCGACGAGGCACATCCACTCGCATGTAGGGATACTCAGCCTCTCCGACACGGAGGCGGCGATCAAGCTCATAGTCGAGCTCGTGAAGAAGCTCGACAAGAAGACCGTCGACGGGTTCACCGCGCTGTGAGATGAGATGACCCAGCACCTCGACCCCGCGCTCGTCAGGGACCTCACCGAGGCGAAGGCCGCCCTGGCAAGGCACGGCATAGTCATAATCAGGTCCATCGAGACGGAGCTGGAGCCCGTGGTCATGGCCGCCGCGAAGGAGTCGATGGCCGCGAGCCCGAGCATCCTCGCCAAGATGGACGACGACGACCTGGATTCCATGGTCGAGTCGCTCCGAAAGAAGGCGATGAAGTCGACGGGCGAGATGAAGGGGAAGTACACTCACCTGCTGGCCAAGCTCGGGACGGACTACATAGGCGACCTCGTCAAGGAGCTCGATGGCATCAACGAGCTATTCACATGGGACAGGGTCTCGAGGGCCGCCACGGCCGACATCTCGGACCTGCTGAGGGAGAGGGGGTTCGGCCCCCTCGACAAGATGGCTCCGGAGGACGTCTCAGAGAACTTCGCGGTCGAGCTGACCTCGAAATGGCCCGAGGCCTTCAGGAGGTTCCAATCGCTGGCGGACCAGGCAGCCGAGCTGCTGGAGGGGCAGAGGGCGCAGGCCCCCGCAAAGCCGAAGGACAAGAAGGCGAAGCGGAAGGGGTGACCATCTGACCGTCCTCTCGGACACGGACATACTCCTGCGGCTCAAGGACGGCTCGTTGAAGATCGGCTCGTTCGTCGAGCGCAACCTCACGCCCAACGGGTACGACGTCACCGTCGACGAGATCTGGATACCCTCCACGGACAGTAGGACGAAGGAGGGCACGGCGAGCATACCCCCTGGAGCATGGTTCGTGATCGGCACCAGGGAGTACATGGAGCTGCCCCTCGACCTCGTGGGCGAGATCTGGATACGGACATCCTGGGTGCGCAAGGGCGTGCTCTCGTCCTTCGGGAGGATCGATGCCGGGTTCCACGGCAACCTGACGTTCTCGGCCATCAACGTCTCGCAGTCGCCCGTGGAGGTGCCCATAGGGGAAAGGTTCGCGCAGGTCGTGTTCGGCACCCTCAGCTCCCCGCCCCAGAAGTCGTACAAGGAGAGGTCGGGGAACTACCACGGGCAGACCGGGATAACCCTGACGCCGGGGAAGTCTGGCAAGGGCTGACTCAGAGCACCTGCAGGTCGAACGCGTAGAAGCTCATGGTAGGAGAGTAGCTCTTGACCTTCCTCCTCGCCGTCTCCTTGACCACGCGGCCCTCCCTGACGGCCACGTCCATGATGGCCCCGATGTTCTTCTCGAGGTCCGCATCCTCCATGATCTCGTAGAAGTGGATGGTCCCGCCCGGCTTCAGGGAGCGCATCGCCTCGGCCAGGAAGCGCCTCGCGTCGTGGGGCAGGTTCATAATTATCCGGTCCGCGGTCTCGAGCTTCCCGACCTCCGTCCTCGCGTCGCCGAGGACCGGGGTCACGGCATCTGCGCGGTTGAGGGCTATGTTCTCCTTCATGAACGCGATGGCGTCCGGGTTCGCGTCGATGGCATAGACGGCCTTGGGCGACCTGGTCCTCGCGATCATCAGCGAGAACGGCCCGATCCCGGCGAACATGTCTATGACGACCTCGCCTGGCTGGACCTGCTTGGCGACGATGTCCCGCTCCGTCGCGAGCCTGGGGGAGAAGAAGACCTTGGCGATGTCCATCTTGAGGACGAGGCCGTACTCCCTGTGGACAGTCTCGGTCGTCCTCTCCCCCGCGACGACCTTCACGGCCCTGGTGCGGAACTGGTCCACGACGCCGGAGTCGACGCAGACCGTCTTCACTGATTTCTGGGTCGCGATGATGGCGTCGCCTATCTGCTTAGCGTACGGCAGCACCTCGTCGGCCATCTTGACGACGGCTATGGAACCGAGGGTGTCGTACGAAGACGGCAGGAGCTGCCTCAGCTCCTCCGGGATGTCGACGAGGATCCTGTAGTCCTTGACATCCTGCTCCAGCTCCTTGA
Source organism: Thermoplasmata archaeon (assembly GCA_025457845.1). The sequence continues at coordinate 15,525 of JALOTO010000009.1, forward strand.
AGTCCATCTCCTCGACGGGGTACCCGACGTCCACCCGTTGGCTCACCGGGAGATACACCGACTTCGCATCCGTGTGTATCTGGAGGTCCTTCCTGAGAGTGCCCTTCTCGAGGAGCCTGCGCCTGATCGGTTCGGCCTTCTTCTTCGGAATGACCACGCAGAGAGACTTCATCCGTCCCAGGCATCACCCTGCGGGATAGATAACCGAATCGGAGAAGACTACTTTACCCGGTTGACGATTCGGTATCGAGATGGCGCAAGGCAAGGGGAAGCTGGTCTTCGTGGGGCTGGGGCTCCACGACCACAGGGGCATAACCCTGAGGGGGCTCGACGAGCTGAGCAGGGCGGACACGGTGTTCGCGGAGTTCTACACAGCGGTCCTGAAACCAGGCTCCCTCGAGGCGCTCTCGGAGGAATGCGGTCGGGCCATCCAGCTTCTGGACAGGAGGGCGGTCGAGGACGGCGGCGCCATAGTTTCGGCCGCGAGGGACTCGAGGGTCGCTCTGCTCGTCGCCGGCGATCCCATGACCGCGACGACGCACGTCGACCTGCGGCTGAGGGCGGAGAAGGAAGGGATCCCGACCGAGGTCGTCCAGGGGGTATCCGTCATGACCGCCGTCCCGGGACTCCTAGGGCTGCAGCACTACAAGTTCGGGAGGACGACCACGCTGCCGTTCCCGCAGGAGGGGTACTCCCCGACGAGCCCGTACGAGGTCGTCGAGGAGAACCTCGCAAGGGGACTGCACACGCTGGTGCTGCTGGACATAGACGCTGAGGGCGGCAGGTACATGACCGCGAATGAGGGACTGCACCTTCTCCTGGACATGGGGAGGAGGGTGGGCCGCGTCGCCGTCGGGGAGAGGACCATCGCATGCGTCGTGGCGAGGGCGGGCGCTCCGGATGCGGCCGTGCGCTGCGGCGCCCTGGTCGAGCTCGCAGCGGAGGACTTCGGCAAGCCCCTGCACTCGATCGTCATCCCCGGGAAGCTACACTTCCTGGAGGAGGAGGCGCTCGAGGCGCTGGCAGGTCTGAAGAAGTGAGGGACGGAGAAATGGAGTTGAGGCGAATGGACGTCACTGAGGCGGTTCTGAGGAGAAGGTCGGTCAGGAGCTATGATTCGAAGCCGGTGCCGGAGGAGGCGCTCCACCGGATCCTCGAGGCGGGCAGGCTCGCCCCGTCGGCGAACAACAGGCAGCCCTGGCACTTCATAGTGGTCAAGGACCAGGCGCGGCGCGAGAAGCTCACGGACGGGAGATGGGCCAAGTTCCTGAAGGACAGCCCCGTCGTCATCGTAGGCTGTGGGGACACGAAGGCCTCCGAGGAGTGGCACTCCGTGGACACGACCATCGCCCTCACCCACATGGTCTTCGCGGCGACCGCCGAGGGGCTCGGCACGTGCTGGATCGGCAGCTTCTTCGAGGACAAGGTCAAGGCCGCGCTGGACATCCCCGAGCACATGAGGGTCGTGGCCATGCTCACGGTCGGCTACCCGAAGAACCCGAGCGACCTGGACATGAAGAAGCCGTCGGACTTCAAGAGGAAGAAGGCGTCGGAGATCATCTCGTCCGAGACTTTCGAGTGAGCGGGAAGGGCCGACATACCCATCCCTAGGGCCGTCTGTAGGTCCCCATCAGCTCCGCCTGGGCCAGCACTGCCCCTTCCATCGCCCTGAGCAGCTCCTTCTTCTCGGCTCCTGGAGCGAGGTCCAACTCCCTGTCGAGCGCGTACAGCCTGAAGAAGTACCTGTGCGTCGAGTCCATGGGAGGGCAGGGACCGCCGTAGCCTATCCTCTTCCAGCTGTTGGTCCCCTGCATGGTCCCGTCCGAGAGTTGCCTCACACGCTTGACGTCCTCGGGAAGAGAACTCCTCTTTGCGGGTAACGAGTATACTATCCAGTGGACCCAGGTCATGATGGGCGCGTCCGGGTCGTCGCACACCAGCGCGAAGCTCCTCGCCCCGTCGGGCGCGGCGGACCAGCTCAGCGGAGGGGAGAGGTCCTCGCCGTCGCAGGTGTGCCTCACGGGGATCGCCTCCCCGTTCATGAATGCCGTGCTCTCAAGCCTGAGCGCCATGGTAGTCTCCCCCCTCGAACCCGGAGTGGAATCGAGGCCCGGAGGGATAACCCTTCCGCCACCCACATGGACAGGGGGTCGTCCGAAACAGTGATATATGTTATGAATTATAATCCATAATCATGGCAAGGCCAGAGTGCCCCAGGAAAGTGTGTCACAGGCCCGGGTGCAGGTACTTCAAGCCTCAGGGGGTGCCCATGGCGGACCTCAAGGTACAGAGGCTCCGGACGGACGAGCTAGAGGCCATCCGGCTCTCCGACGCGCTTGGCCTGTCGCAGGCCGACGCGGCAGAGAAGATGGGCGTGTCGCAGCCGACATTCAACCGCATCCTGTCTAGAGGCAGGAGCTCCGTGGCACAAGCCCTTGTCGACGGCATGGCGCTCGAGATCGTCACGAAGGAGGAGGGCGAGGGATGAGGAGGGCCGTCCTCAGGGTCCGGATCCCGGGCAACTGGATAGGGGACCTATCTTCGACATGCGCGCTGTCCATACGAGTCCTGAAGTGCGTCCCCAGGGAGAGCGGCGGTCAGAGCCTCCTCCAGATCGACGGGCCGCTGGACATGACAGGCGACGCGGTGGCCAAGAGGATCACGGACACCGAGCCGACTTGCAGGGTCAACCTGCAGGGCGCTGGCCCAGGGAGACACGTCGGGACCGTCCAGAACGACGGCTGCGTGGTGTGCGGCCTGGTCTCCGAGTGCGGTTGCTTCCTCGATTCGGCTGAATCCGCGGATGAGGGGGCGGTCATCTGGAATGTCATTGCCCCGAACGCGGATGCGCTCTCGCGGCTGGTTACGAAGGCAAGGGAGATGGGCTGCGAGGTAGACCTCCAGAAGGTCTCCGTCCTGCGCAGCGCCTCTGAGCTGACCCGCGAGCAGGAGAGGGTCCTCAAGCTCGCCTTCGAACTCGGCTACTTCGACGTCCCGAAGCGCATCAAGCTCGACAAGCTGGCAAGACAGCTCGAGGTCTCCAAGGCCACCCTGGACGTCATGCTGAGAAGGGCACAGAGGAAGGTCATCGCCACGCAGTTCCAGGGCTGACAACCCACATTCCAGGCCGCCGGCGGCTAACAGGTTCGCCGTGTATGGCTTCTTCCAGTCGATGCAATGGTCCTTCAGGAGAGTATACCAGATGAAGGCTGAAAGGACCTACGAA
>JALOTO010000103.1 GCA_025457845.1 Thermoplasmata archaeon
CTGGGCGTGGACCTCATAGGCGTCAACCACTGCGTCGCCCACCTCGAGATCGGGAGGAAGGTCACTGGATGCAGGGACCCGACCCTCCTGTACGCCTCCGGGGGGAACACGCAGGTCATAGCCTACTCCGGCGGGAGGTACAGGGTCTTCGGCGAGACCATGGACGTCGGCATCGGCAACATGATAGACAAGTTCGGGAGGGACGCGGGCCTGCCTTTCCCCGCGGGGCCGCACCTCGAGAGGCTGGCCAAGGGCGGGACGAGGCTCGTCGACCTGCCCTACAGCGTCAAGGGGATGGATGTCGCGTTCTCGGGCATACTCACAGCTGCAATGCAGCTCAGGAAGCAGGGGGTCTCCATGGAGGACCTCTGCTACTCGATACAGGAGACCTGCTTCGCCATGCTCGTCGAGGTGACGGAGAGGGCGATGGCCCATGTCGAGAAGGACGAGGTCCTCCTCGGCGGGGGAGTGGTCCAGAACAAGCGCCTCCAGGAGATGGTCAGGGTCATGGCGGAGGAGCGGGGGGCGAGGATGTTCGTGCCCCCCGGTTCGCTCTGCGTCGACAACGGCGCGATGATCGCGTGGACCGGGGTCGTCATGCACGGGGCGGGGCTCAGGACCCGGGTCGAGGAGAGCACGGTGAGGCAGCGCTTCAGGACCGACGAGGTCGACCTGCCCTGGATGCTGACCCGACCCGCTTGACGTACGCGTCCATGTCGTACTTGTGCTCCAGCCCCGACGGGGTCATGGACCGCACCCTCCCGTAGATGTCCTTCTCGGGCCACGGCCGGTCGTGCTTGCCGAAGCACCAAGCGATCCCGGCGTACCCGTTCGGGTCCCTGCCGTCGAGCTGGTACTTGTCGTTGAGGTAGACCGCCGCCTTGAAGGCGTCCTTGGGCGAGCGCATCCACGCGATGATCCTCTTCCCCCAGTACATCCTCATGTGCCCGTGCATCGAGCCGGTGTGGAGGAGCTCCCTCTGCGCGGCGTTCCAGTACGGGTCGTCGGTCGAGGCCCACTCGAGCTCCTTGACGGAGTAGGTCGTCTCCCTCCTGTCCTTCGAGTGGGCGGCGAGAGTGAGCGCGGCCCAGTGAGGGAGACAGCTGTAGGAGTCGTGATGTCGGTTGTAGAACGCGAAGTTGGCCGCGAGCTCGCGCCTGACCACGAGCTCGTCCATGAAGGCCTCCTTCCCCGCCGCATCGGTCCCCATGACCTGGAGCGCGACCTCCACCGGCGAGAGCTGGCCGAAGTGCATGTACGGGCTTATCCTGGAGGTGGCGTCCAGGGCAGGGTCGTCCCTCTCGTCCGCGTATCCCTCAAGCCTCTCCTTGATGAAAGTCCTGAGGAGCGCGCGCCCGCGCGACTGCCCCCCGTGGGCGGTCGCCACCGTGGGGACGGACCTGTCCACCTTGAGGTCGCCCAGGTCGTCCTTGAGGTCGGAGAGGTCGATGGACTTCGCCGAGGCGGCATCGTATCTCGCTCCCGCATCCACCTCCGGGACCTCCTCGAGGAACGAATCCAGGAGCCTATTGACCTTCGGCCTGAATGTCGCCGCCGAGTACTCCTCCTTGTCGGAGACGGCCGTGACCGGGACGACGACGTTGGCCTCCACCTGGATGAGCGGACATGTGACATGCGATGCCAGCTCGCCCCTCCAGGTCCTCTGGACGCGGGTGTAGCCGGCGTCGGCGACGACCAGGCACGCATGCCTTGAGAGCCGTGCGGCACCGATCGTCGGGGTCTCCCTGCGGACTACGAAGCAGATGTCCCTCTCCCTCAGCCGCGCCTCGACCTCCTTGAGCCCGCGGACCATGAACGCGAAGTGTCTGGCGTTGGCCTTGGGGTAGCCTTCGTCCAGACCGAAGTAGACGACCAGCGGCTTACGGAGCGCGGCCGCCCTGTGCGCGGCGTACTCGAGCGCGTGGTTCTGCTGAGCCCGCTGCGAGGCCTGCATCCAGTACAGGACGTAGTCCCCTGACCTCTCGCTCCTCGAGTTGAGAGGCCTGACACGCCGCTCCTGCACCCCTTTCGGCAGCTCCATCCTAGCACCGCCGTCGCACGGCCCCCCTCCCGAGATCACTCCGGGGACCGCCTGACATCAATCGTAATGTCGGCTTCTTATTTCAGGGAGTCGGCCGACTGGCGCCGAGGGACGAGCATGAGGCTGAGGGGGCACCATAGAAATACGCCGGACGGCCATCCCATGGACGGAAGGTGCCACCGCTTTGGAGAGGAGAGTCGTCGCGTTGATCGGCGTGCCCTACGACCGGCAGTCGTCCTACGCCATGGGAGCCTCGGAGGCCCCCCAGGCCATCAGGGACGCGTGGCACAGGGACTCCTCGAACAAGTACGCCGAGGACGGCACGCTCGTGGATGACTCCCTCGTCATGGACGCGGGGGACATCGCGTTCCCGGACGGGGCAGACGCGGCCGCGTCCATATCGGGGAAGGTCGACGAGATCCTCAAGGAGGGCATGGCACCGCTCTGCCTCGGAGGCGACCACTCCATAACCCACCCCGTCGTCAAGGCCTTCTCCAGGCACCACAAGGGCCTCGGCATACTGCACTTCGACGCCCACGCGGACCTGTACGACTCGTACGAGGGGAACAGGGCCTCGCATGCATGCCCGTTCGCGAGGATCATGGAGGAGGGCCTCGCCTCGAGGCTAGTCCAGGTCGGCATCAGGACCATGACCCCTCATCTCAGGGAGCAGGCCGCGCGGTTCGGCGTCGAGGTCCACGAGATGAAGGACTGGGACGGCCCCGTCGGGATATCGTTCCCCGGGCCGGTCTACATCTCCATCGACGTGGACGCGCTCGACCCGGCCTTCGCCCCGGCCGTCTCCCACAGGGAACCGGGAGGGCTGTCCACGAGACAGGTCATCGAGACAATCCAGAGGTTCGAGGGACGGGTGGTCGGCGCCGACATAGTCGAGTTCAACCCGTCGATCGACAGGCGCGGCCCTACGGACATGGTCTGCGCGAAGATGCTCAAGGAGCTCGCCGCGAGGCTCTACAGGGACTCGCGCTGAAGGGTCACCTGAGCTGCTGCCCGACGATCTCGTCTACCGCGGCAAGGAACTCCTTGTCCTTGCCCTCGGGGACCGTCGCCCCCGACGCCACCGCGTGCCCTCCGCCGTTTCCGCCGACCTTCTCCGACGCCTTCTTGAGCGCGGCGGAGAGGTCCAGGCCCTTGGAGACCAGGTACTTCGTCCCCCTGCTGGAGACCTTGACCTTCCCCTTCACGTGCGACAGCGCGAGGGTCGGCTTCGCCTGGTCCAGGATGTACTGCATGGCGAGGCCGCACTGCGCCCCCGCGAGCGAGGGGTCGGGCGCGTCGAAGTGCTGTATGTGCCCCATCTGCTCCACGCCGTCCGACTCGATGGCGAGCAGGCGGGCCAGGATCTTGGAGTTGTACGATACCCTCAGCTCGTTGGCCTTCTCGAGCGCCCCCTTGTCCCCCAGGCAGAGGGCGACCCCGAGCCCCTCGTGGTCCATCCTGCCGCAGGCGTTCAGCAGGTCCGCGAGGTCCATGGTGCTGACCTCCATGGAAGGTATCCAGTGGATGTCGGTGACGAGCTCCTCGACGGTCTCGGGCCTGCACCCCTGGCCCATGAGCCTCAGGGAGAGCATGGACGTGAGCTTCCTCCGGTGGTAGTCGTGTAGCGCGCCGAGCGACGTGTCCGGGGCGAGCTGCATCGTCTCGAGGAACGCGAGGACGTTCTCCTCCCTCCCCGACAGGCCGACGAAGTACGGGTCCACGGAGCCGGATATCGCCTTGGAGACCGTCAGCCCGTGGAGGTTCAGCCCCCTCTGGGCGACGACGGCCTTCTTCGCGACCGCCTCGTCCAGGACCTGCGCGTTGATGCCCTTCATGCCGCCCATGTGCTGCCTGTCCCCGACCATGCCCGCGAGGGCTATGGGCGCGAGGTCCCAGTTGCACGGGTCTGCCTGGACTGCGAACAGGAGCGAGAGGGTCGACGCGCAGCACTCCGTCATGCCGTCGATCCCGTGGAAGTGCGGGTTGACCTGGAGGACCTTCTTCGACTTGCGTATGGGCTTGTGGTGGTCCAGGGCTATCACGTTCGCCTCGAGCCCCTCGATGGCCTCGATCTGCCCCGAGCCCATGTCGCAGAATATGACGAGCTCGTTCCCCTCCTTCGAGATGCGCTCGATCTGCTCCTTCTCCAGGCCCTTGCCCAGGGTGAGATGGAACTGTTTGCCCATCCTGCGGAGGGCGCCGGCCATGACCGCGCCCGCGGCGAGGCCGTCCGCGTCGTAGTGAGACACCACCCTGACGGGGCCTGCCGACTGCACGGTCCTAAGGGCCGACCTGAGCGCGTCTGAGAATTCGACCGGGAGTTGGACGCTCCCGTTCATCGGCCCTCACTCGACCTGCAGCGTCGCCGACGAGAGGGAGTATGCCCATGTCTCGGGCAGGATCCCCTCGCGCCTGTAGTACTTCGCGAGCCTGCGGATCTTGCTCTCGAGCAGCTGCTGTCCGCGGAGGTTGTGAAGGTCCTTCGGGTTGAGCTTGATGTGCTCCTCCAGCTGGACCGCCCTCTTCATGAGGTTGGACAGGTCCTCCGGGAGCTCGAACTTGACGCCCTTCTCGGCGCATATGTCCTTCATGCTCATGCCGGTCGCGAGCCTGACGTTCGGGACCGCGTGCTGGTCCCTCAGGACCAGGCCGATCTTCGCCGTCGTCATGCCCTCTCCGGCCATCTTCGCCACAAGCTCCTTGATCTCGTCGGCTGACAGGGTGACCCACTCGGGGTTCTTATCGACCAGGGGCCTCTTGGAACCCGAGGACCCCTTCCTCTTGGAATGCATCCTTGACATCCTGCTCTAACTCCTGACTTTCTATGTTCTAGCCTTGTGGCGAGGCAGGCCCGTCTATACCCTTATTACTTTTAAAGCTTTCCATGACGGCGCGAGCCTGGGAGACGACCTTCTGGTACTCCACCAGGGGGAAGGAAAGCTCCTCCGGGAGGGAGGTGAATTCCGAGACCTCGGCTATCTCCCCCGGGTCCGGCCGGGACAGGGTCGGGCCCACGGGCCCGACGAACACCCTGCCGCCCTCGACCTCGACGGCCCCGACGGGCACGAATGTCCGGCCCGTCTCCTCGAAGAACTCCCTGCATGCGGCCTGCTCGTCCGTCTCCCCCGGGATGACCCTCCCCCCGGGCATCTCCCACGCCCTGCGGGCGTGGCGGACCATGACGAACCTCTCCCCTGAGAACGCGACGACGTACACGAACCGGCCGGACATGGAATGCAGCACTGAGAACGCGGCGTACCCCTTAGCCCTTTGGCCCTCTACGCGTCGACTATGAACGCGGCGTGGTCCTTGGAGTACTTGCCTATGTCCATGACCTGCCTGACCTCGAGGTTGCTGGTGACCAGGTGGCGTCTCACGTCCGCGAAGAGCTTCTGCGGGTCCTCGCTCACGTCTATGCTCCTGGCCTTGACCATCAGGACCCCGTGCTCAGCCTCGAAGGCGTGCATGTTCCTGATGAATATCTCCGCCTGGTTCTTCTGGGCGATGTCCTGGTAGACGAACTCGACCCCCTCGACCTCGTGGGCGAAGTGGTCCGGCTGGCCGGC
>JALOTO010000104.1 GCA_025457845.1 Thermoplasmata archaeon
CTCGACCTTGGAGTTGAGCATCGTCAGTATGTTGGAGACCTTCTCGAGCTGCTTCTCCAGCCTGTCCACCCTGTCGAAGGCGTCGGACAGCTTCTCCATGAGCTCGGGGGCCTGCATGGCCTTCTCCATCTCGAACATGCGGGTCTCGAAGGCCTCGAGCTTCCCCTGCATGCCGGCCACCTCCTGGACGCCCTCCATTATCCTGTCGAGGATCTCCCGGTCGGGGAACTCTATCTTCACGCTCTCCGCGCCGGGGTTGTAGGCCTTGAGGGCCTGCAGGCTCGCGATGGCGTCGACAGTCGGGAAGCCGCCCCTCATCCGGCTCTCCATGCTCTTGAGGGCGGAGATCATCTCGTCCCCCGACCTCACGAGCCACGGGTTGGCCTTCTTCATCTTGGTGATGTTGTCGATGACGCTCTCGAGCTCGGCCCCGGACTTGGCGAGCTCGGACCTGTCCAGCAGCCTCAGGTCCCTGAGGGCGTCCTTCTTGCCCCTCTTGTTCCAGTCGCCCAGTGACCGCCCCTCGAACGGGTAGAAGCCGGCGAAGTGGTCCACGCCCTTGACTATGGTGTCCTGGACCTCCTCCCATTCCTTGGCCGCGCCCTCTATCGACTGCTCCTTGGCGGAGCTGAAGATCATGCAGATGCAGCCGTTCGGCAGGAAGTAGATCTTGGTCGCGTAGGGCATGTCCTGCGCGAACCTGGGATAGGCCTGAGGCTTCTTCTCCTCGACCGTCTCCATGTAAGACTTGAGGTACTCCCTCGCGAACGCGATGAGGTCTTGACTCGCCGGAATCTCCGGGCCGCCCTCGTTGGACATCATCTCGGACTCGCCCCTTGACAGGTAAGCCGACTGTGCAATATTAATCTCTTGTCGGCCTGTTAGTGCCTATCACGGAGGCCGCGACCATAGGCAGGGTTATGGTGGCGTCCCCCTCGACGGTGATGTATTTCGCCTTCTCCTTCACCTTCCCCCAGCTGACCGCCTCCCGTATCCTGGCGCCGGAGAGGGAGCCGTCGTACTCCTCGGCCGTCGTGAGGTAGACGGCGTAGTCCAGGCCGTCCCTGAACTGGTTCCACCATATGACGTGGTGCTTGGAGATGCCTCCGCCGACCATGATCGCCCCCGCCTTCTTCGAGGTGAAGACTATGTCGGACAGCTCCTGTTCGTCCTTCAGGACGTCGACCGTGAAGTCGGGGTGCTGCTGCCGGAACAGCCAGAGCTGGGACCCGAAGGCTCCGTCCGTTATCCCCGGCACGAAGACCGGTATCTGGTTCCTCGCTGCCCAGTAGAGGATGGACCTCTTGTCGCTGACGCGGTTCCCGAACTCCTCGGCGAGCTGCCTGCTCGAGACGGTCTTCTTGCCTGACCGGTAGATCTCGTCCAGTATGGGCTGCATCTTCTGCTCGAGGACGATGCCGTAGCTCTCGTTCGGGATCAGGATGTTGCCCAGTCGGTTTATGCCCTTCCTGTAGAGCTCCCCGTCGTCCATGAGGAAGTCCCCGTGGTAGTACTTCCGCCACACCCTTGCCAGGTCGTGGTCGAGGGTCCCGCAGGTCGTGATTATCACGTCGACGAGCTTCTCCTCGACGAGCCTCCTGATGACGCCCCTCGTCCCGGTGGAGATTATGCACGCCGGGAAGGAGAGGAACACCGTGCACTGCCTCTCCTTGTACATCTCGCGCAGGATCTCGCACGCCGTGCCGAGCTTCTTCGCGGTGAAGCCCCCGGAGGACAGCATCTGAGCGGTCATCTCTCGGACGGTCATGTCGTGCGAGAGCTCGATGTCAGAGATGGGCTTCAGCTTGGTCCGGGTCATTGGCGTCCGACTCCTGGATTGACGGCTCAGGGAACCGGAAGAAAGGATTTAATAGCTTCTCCGTGGTTCGAGCGGAGCGGTAAGGATGGTCAAGGTCAGAGAGGTCATGAGCTCCCCGGTGATGAGCATCACCCCGGAGACGCTCGTCAAGGACGCGGCGGCAATGCTGGCTGAGAAGAACGTCTCGGGCGTGCCGGTCGTGGAGGGCGACAGGGTCGTCGGCGTGTTCAGCGAGATCGACGTCCTGAGGTCCATAAAGACGACGAAGAAGGACCTGAGGCTCGTGTTCCCATCGATATCGTCCCTGGGGATTGCCTTCCAGGAGGAGGTCACCCAGAGGGAGATCATCGAGGCCTACGAGGAGATAGGCAACACACCTGTCAGGGACGTCATGTCCAAGGAGGTCCTCACGGTCGATCCCGACATCACGTTGAACGAGGCCATCGTGATGATGGTCGAGAGGAAGATCCAGCGGCTGCCAGTCGTCGAGGGCAAGAGGCTCGTCGGCATAGTGACCCGCGGGGACATCATAAGGGGGCTCGCCAAGGAGCGTGCCCCGAACAACAAGGCTAAGTGAACCGGCGCCGGCCCCTCTTCCTTCTCCTAGCCCCTGAGCTTCCGCGACAGTAGGCCCTTTCTCGGGGTGTCCTCCGCCGGCGCCTCATCCTTCTCGGGGGAGCCGCCCTCCTGGGGCGCCGAAGACACCGGCTTCTCGATAGGCTCCATGGTGGGCGACAGGGGCGCGACGACCATCGAGAACGAGTGGCCGCACTCCATGCACTTCCTCCTGTCGTTGGGGAAGGAGTAGAGCGCCTCCTTGCCGCACTTCCCGCACCTCGCGTCCTCGACCTTCTTCGCGATTCCGCGCTCGACCCTCTTTTTGTCGAGGTCGCCCTGGAACGCTGCCGACCTGTCCTTCACGACCCGGACGTACTTGGCAGCCGTGACTATGTCCCTGCTGACGAAGGAGCTCTTCGCCTTCGACACGAACAGCAGCCCCTCCTCGACGTCCATCCCGTAGGCGGCTGCCTCGCGGAGGGTGCTCTCGAGCCCGGCGATCTCCCCTGACACCCTGGCGGTCTGGCGCTCCATGGCGGCCCTGTCCCTCATCCTCTCGAGGTGCGCCTGGTCGGCGGTCCTCTCGACCGCCGCGATGAGGTCCGTCGCGCGCTTGAAGGCCTGCCTGTCGAACGCGTCCCTGGCCTCTGTCAGCTCCTTCTCCCCGACCGCCAGGACCGCGCCGGCCTCCCGGGCCTCGTGCAGGGCGGACCTCGCCATGCCGAACGACCTGTCTATCTCCGCGGCCCGCCTCTCCTTCGCGCCGACCGCGGCCTGTCTTGCATCGTCAAGGAGCTTCGCGTACTCGGCCACGTTGAACGCCTGCCTGGCCTGCTCCGCGATCTCGAGAAGGCGCTTCGACTCCTGGGTCTGGGCGCCGAAGGACTCGTAGTCGGCGAGGAGCGTGCGCAGTTCGGCCTCCGCCTTGGTGCTGCCCTCGAAGAACGATTCGTAGGCCTTCGAGGCGAGGGTCTCGAGCTCCTCGAGCGTCTCCTCGCGGTGCCGCGGGCTCCCGTCCACGAACGCCCTCTTCGCCTCCGCGAGCGCGGACCTGAGGCGCGGGTCCACCTTCCCCTCCGCGTCGTTCAGGCTTGATATGATGCTCTCCGCGGCCCTTATGGACAGCGCGGACGAGAACACCTGGAACGAGCTGAACCTGTCGAGCATCCTGACCCTGGCCTGAGAATTGGCCTTCAGGGCGTCGTGGTAGTCCGCCATGATCATGTGGTTCCACGCCCCCTCGACCTGGGACTCGACCTCGAAGAACGAAGGCCTGACCATTAGCGCCCGGTCGATGTTCCTCTCGACCTCCTCGTCATCCTTGGCGGGGAGGACCTTCACCTCTGGTGACTTGCGGGCTATGTCCTCGACGTCGCGCATCGCGGCGTCCGCGTCCTTCCGGCCGGCCACCTCCTTCTTCCCGTTCTTGTCGGAGGAGAGCGCGTCGTGGACCTGCTGCTCGGTTATCCCTGCAGAGGCCAGTGCCCCGATGTAGTCCTTCTTGCTCTTGCAGGAGCTTGTATCTACTGCATGGAACCGCGCGATGGCCTTCAGCTTGCCGACCGGCAGGCCATCCAGATGACGGGGGGCATCATTGGACATGGGCGTACATACTCCCGGATGTTGCCCCATGATGGTATCGTTTGATAATGTTTTCGGGCATGACCAATCTTCTTTCACCCCGAAAAAACCTAAGTACGGGCCAGATTATGGATGGGGGGTATGGACGCGACCGTCGAGAAGGTCTCCGTGGCGGGGCTCTCGGTCTATTCGAACACGGCGCTGGTCGTCGCGAAGCTCGCAGTGGGCGTGATGATGATGTCCGTGGGCGTCATCTCGGAGGCGATCCACTCGGGAATAGACCTGGTCGCGGCTCTCATCGCCCGCTTCTCCGTGAAGAGGTCAGCTGAGCCGGCCGACTTGGACCACAGGTTCGGGCACGGGAAGTTCGAGAACCTGTCGGGGATGGTCGAGGGCGCGCTGATCTTCGTCGCGGCCGTCATCATAATATTCGAGGCCAGCCGGCGCCTCATGGAGCCGGTGGCGGTGGAGTTCGTGGCGGCGGGCATGGTCGTCATGGGCCTGTCCGTGGTCCTCAACCTCTACGTCTCGAAGAGGCTCATGGATGTCGCGCAGAGGACCGACTCCCTCGCGCTGGAGGCGGACGCCCTCCACCTGAAGACCGACATATGGACATCCCTCGGGGTGTTCGTGGCCCTGGTCGCGATCTTGGTGACGGGGGAGAAGCTCATCGACCCCATCATAGCCCTCTTCGTGGCCGCCTTCATCATCAGGGCGGCCTACGACATAACCAAGCGCTCGTCCCAGGGCCTGCTCGACGTCGCCCTCCCCGAGGAGGAGATGAAGCAGATCGAGAGGATCATGAACGAGCACTCTGCGGAGTACGTGAACTTCCACAGGCTCAGGGCGAGGAAGACGGGTTCGGAGAGGCAGATCGACCTGCACCTCACCGTGCCCTCGGACCTGAGCGTCAAGGACAGCCACGACCTCGCCGAACACCTGGAGGGCGACATACAGTCCGCCCTCCCCAAGGCCACCATCGTCATACATGTGGAGCCTTGCGACAAGGCCTGCGACAAGTGCAGGCTCCGAGAGGAATCGCGTGCGTTCAAGGGGCTCCAGGGCTGACGTCCGTCGCGCTGCCGACGAGCCCGCGCGATGCGAGGACCTCCGCGAGCCTCGCGAAGGGCGCCTCCCCGTCCTCGCTGTTGTCTATGACCGTCCACTCCTCGCTGGTCAGCCCCTTCGCGACGCGCCTCACGGCCTCGAGCTTCTCCCTGGTCTCGAACATCTCCCGCCTGTGGTCCCTCGCCTCTATCCGCCTCAGCGCGACCGAAGGCTCGATGTCTATGAATATCGCCAGGTCTGGGAACGGGAGCAGGTTCCTGAAGAGCTTGTAGCCCGCGGGGGCCAGGTGCCTCGGGAGGTAGGCCGTGCCGAGCAGGTATCTCACGAACACGAAGGTCCCTTCGCGGGCCCTGTTGTAGCGCGCGACCGAGACCAGGACGTCCAGGGTGTAGAACAGCGTCGCGATGGCCCTCGGCGCGTGCCCAGAGCTCTGCAGCGCCCTCTTCGACAGCCTCCCGAACCACCTTCCGGACGGGTGGGAGACGATCGTCACGTCGACCCCCTCCGCGGCCATGAGGCGGGCGATCCTCCTCGCGTGGGTGTCCTTCCCGCATCCGTCGAG
>JALOTO010000105.1 GCA_025457845.1 Thermoplasmata archaeon
GCGGCCGAGCCGCAGCAGGAGGCCGAGACCCCCAGGCAGCCTGCCCAGAGGAAGCTCAAGACGAGGAAGCTCAAGGCCAAGACCTAGGGACGAGAGGCGCATTGATTATCTCCCGTTCCCGCGTTCAGGGGGCCGAATGATGTTCATCGACGCCAGGGAGGGCGTCTCCGGAGACATGCTGCTCGCAGCCATGCTCGGCATGCTGCCGGAGGACGACAGGTCGAGGGCGATGACGGCACTGTCCGGAGCGTGCTCGAGGAGGGGCATCGAGATGAGCCTCTCCGAGGTTGAGGACGCAGGCGATCGCGGCCTCTGCATCGCTTATGTCTCGAAGTCGCGCGAGGAGGCGGGAGCCTCCAGGGACGAGGCGTACTCCGCGCTCGCGGCGATCGAGGACGAGGCCGGGTCTGGTTCGCCCGTCGGCAGGAGGATACTCGACGCCATCATGGAAGCCGAGGCCAAGGCGCACGAGGTCCCGGTCGACCAGGTCCACCTCCACGAGATCGCCCGGCCGCAGGCCATGGTGAACATCGCGGGCATCGGACTGGTCCACGGGCTCCTCGCAGGGCAAGGGAAGGACGAATGGGCCGCATCCCCCATCACCACGGGCAGGGGGATGGTCGTCGTGAGCCACGGCGCGGTCAGGATCCCCGCCCCTGCCTGCAGGTTCCTTCTCGAGGGGATGGAGCACGTCCCCGGGGACAGCCCGGGGGAACGCGCGACGCCGGTGGGTGTCGCGGCCGTCAAGGTCCTCGCATCCCGACAGACGGCGGACATACCCGCATCCCCCAGGGCCAAGAGCATGGGCTTCGGTACGAGGCGGTTCGGCGGGAGGCTCGGCAGGATCTCGCTCCTGAAGGCATGAACCGGAGAGGGCAAGGCGCATTGCCCCAGAGTGCGCAGGCGCAATGATTATCCCGGCCGCGGCGCTAGTCGCACACCGTCGGGAAGGAGGAGAGGACATGGGGGACCAAGAGGCGAAGGCGACGCGTCCGGACAGGACTCTCGACTGCATCGGGCTCTACTGCCCTGAGCCGGTCTTCAGGACGCGGGAGGAGATCTCGTCCGTGGCCGTGGGAGAGGTCCTCGAGGTCCTCGCGGACGACCCCGCATCCGAATCCGACATACGAAGCTGGGCGAAGCACGCGGGACACGAGCTCGTCTCGGCCGAGAAGGTCGACGGCGGGTTCAGGTTCCTTGTGAGACGCCTGGTCTGAAGGAGGCGACCGGAATGACCAACAAGAAGATACTCTACGTCCAGACCTCTGGACCCGATACCCCTGAGAGGCTCTACGCGCCCTTCGTCCTCGCGAGCACCGCGAGGGCGATGGGCATAGACGCGACCGTGTACTTCCTGGCGAAGGGGATCCTCGGGGCGGTCAAGGGCGTGCCCGAGACGATCAAGATGGGGAGCTTCCCCACGCTGAAGGAGGTCATGGACCAGGCATCCAAGGCCGGGGTCCAGATGATGGCCTGCGCCCAGAGCGCGCAGCTCTGGGGGAAGAAGGCGCAACCCGAAGAGTTCGTGGAGGGGACCAAGGTCGTCGGCGCGGCCACCCTCAACGACCTGGTCCTGGAATATGACGCAGTGCTGACGTTCTGAGGGGAGCAGGATGACGACAGTGCAGGGACCGGGACGAAGGATATACATGGATTACGGGGCGGCATCCCCCGTTGAGCCGCGGGTCCTCGAGGCCATGCTCCCGTTCTTCGCAGGCTCCTTCGGGAACCCGTCGTCGCTGCACTCCGCGGGCAGGGAGCCGAGGAGGGCAGTCGAGGAGGCGAGGGCGAAGGTCGCGGCCCTCATCAACGCGAAGAGGAAGGAGGAGATCGTCTTCACCTCAGGAGGGACCGAGGCGAACAACCTCGGGATCAAGGGCGTCGCGACGAGGCTCAAGGGCGAAGGGGGACATGTCGTGACCTCGGCCATCGAGCACATCTCGGTCCTGAACATAATGAAGGCGCTGCAGAAGGCAGGCGTCGAGGTCACCCTCGTGCCGCCGACGAAGGACGGGCTCGTCGACCCCGCCGCCGTCGAGGCGGCCCTGAGGAAGGACACGGTCCTCGTGTCGATCATGCTCGCCAACAACGAGATCGGGACGATACAGCCCGTGGAGGAGATAGGGCAGATGCTCGAGCGGCGTGACATCCACTTCCATGTCGACGCCGTCGCGGCGGCCGGGAAGATACCCATCGACGTACAGTCCATGAAGGTAGATTTGATGTCCATATCGTCCAACGACCTGTACGGACCGAAAGGCGTGGGCGCGCTGTACGTGCGCGACGGGACGAAGATGGAGGCCGTCTCGCAGGGAGGGGGGCAGGAGCGAGGGCTCAGGTCCGGGTCTGAGAATGTCCCCGGAATAGTCGGCTTCGGGAAGGCCGCGGAGATCGCGAAGGCGGAGATGGCCGCGGAGGGCGCGAGGCTCACGAAGCTGAGGGACCGGCTCGTCGCGGGGATGCTTGCCGGGGCGGACGATGTGTTCCTCAACGGCCACCCGACGAAGAGGCTGCCGAACAACGCCAACTTCAGGTTCAGGTACATAGAGGGCGAGTCGATGCTCCTCAACCTCGACATGGCGGGGATCTCCGTCTCGTCGAGCTCATCGCACGTGCTGCTCGCGTGCGACGTGCCTACGGAGGAGGCGCAGAGCGCCGTGCAGTTCACCCTCGGGCGCGGGAACACGGACGAGGAGGTCGACCACGTGCTCTCGGTCGTCCCCGGGATCGTCAAGAAGCTCAGGGCGATGTCGCCCTTCAGCCCGCAGAACCTCGCGGAGATGAGGGACACCGCGGGGCATCGGGAGAAGGACCACCATCACGACGTACACGTATGAGCATCGCGGGCCTCCGCGCACGCGTACGCGTCTTATATAGCGGCGACGGGCGAAAAGACACCAGTCAGGGCAATATTGCACGAAACCTATTTATATTGACCATCAAATAATGGCCTGGATGGGAAAGCCTATGAAAAATAGGATTCTAGGAATAGTGCTAGCCCTTTGCCTGTTGGCGGTGGCATTCGTTGCGGTCCCTACGAACGCAGCGGTCTACTACACGGGCAGTGTGCAGACGACTGATGACGCGGGCGAATCCCAGGACACGTACTATCGCGGCGACAGGGTCTATGTCGCCGTCGAGGTATTCTACCTTGGTGAGCCCTCCGTCGAGGACCTGTATGTCTCGCTGGTAAGCCAGTCGGGCGACGTGGTATCCTCGTTCTACGCTGTATCCGATGACCCCGACGTCGGTGTCTACGAGAGCTGGGCGGCGCTGCCGACCCACTGGCTCACGACGAACGGGCTCGACTACGTGAGCGGCGTCGCCGTCGGCGATGTCGTGGTCGCGGCGTACAACGGATGGACCTACGAGGAGTTCGCGAGGACCCAGATCGTGGTCAAGGACGAAGGGTTGACCGTGAGCCCCGACGCCTGGATGTTCTACCCGGGCGAGACGGTGACGATCACCCTCATCACCGCCGAGACGGTGGACTTCTATGTCGAGGTAGTGAACTACACCTACGACGACATAGAGAACTGGACCAACCAGGAGGCCGCTGACGGCTACTGGATGATCGAGTGGACCATCCCCTCGGACACCCCGGACGACGGTTACATGATCAATGTCAGGGAGGAGTCCAACCACGACATATGGTACACCTACTACATGTCGATCCAGATGTACGAGCTCCTGGTCGACGCGAACAGGTACTACGTGTTGCCTGGTGAGACGGTCGATGTCTACTACGAGGTAGTCGAGATAGCGACCATGACCAGCTACAGCGGCGTGACCATCGAGTGGCAGGTCGAGTACCAGAACGAGTCCGGCAACTACACCTACGACTCGGGCGAGATGCCCGGGAGCGCGGGCACCTGGCAGTTCGACGTACCGACCGACATAGCCCTCTACTCGTGGATCTACCTCACGTTCTGGGCGAACGACACCGAGGACAGGGTCGCCGAGTCTTGGGTCACCCTGACCATCGGGCCGCTGGAGGCCGAGATGGACCTCGACGATGGCCCGTACACCCCCGGCGAGACGGTGAGCACCGATGTCTATGTCAGCGTCTACTACGACAGCCTCCCTGGAGCGACCGTTGACATATCCGTCTGGTTCAACGACACGGAGATAGACGCGTACGGCGTCTCCGGGCTCGTGACCGACGTGAGCGGAACGGTCTCCCACGACTTCGACCTGGCCGCCGACGCCCCGCAGGGCGCGTACATCGTGATGGTGACGGTCTCCAAGCTCGACTACGAGGTCGAGCTGATGGCCGTCTTCTCCGTGGAGTACACCGGCGAGCTGACCGTCGAGTTCGACAAGGAGTACTACTACTCCGGACAGGTGGCGACCTTCTCCTTCATGGCCTACTGGAACAACCAGGAGGTCGAGGGCGAGTCGATATTCTACCTTGTCTACGACGACATCGGACTGGTGTACACCGACAACACGACGACCGGGACCGGCTCCTACCAGATCAACGACACATATGTCGGCGAGCTCTGGATCGAGGCGGTAATGAACCTGGACGGGTACATGCTCTACGGGTATGCCTGGACCGAGGTCGCTGTGGCGGATGTCGTCCTGACGCCGTCAAGCACGGAGTACAGGCCTGGCGACAACGTGGTCTTCACGTACAGCGTGATAACGGAGATCGCGACCGCCGAGCTGAGCTTCAACATAGTCGACGACATGGGCGTCGAGGTCCTGAGCGGGGACCTCTCGTTCGTGCAGATGGGCTCCTTCAACCTGACGGTTCCGGAGGACCCGGCGGAGTACTACACCGCCACCATCACCATGAACGACAACCTCGGCCACATAGTGAGCGACACGGCCACGACCTGGCTGGCGACCTACCACGAGATCAATGTCTGGCTGATCTCCAGCTCCGGGTTCACGACGAGGGCCTTCGAGCCGGGTGCGACCCTTACCTTCGGGTACGAGATCGACTCCTACGGCGGGACGGACCTCGAGGTGTACGAGCTCAGGATATACAACTACGGCGACGACGTGAGCTTCAGGCTCCTGGTCACCGCGACCGAGGGCGAGTTCACCTACGCCATACCTGAGACGGCCCTGGACGGCGGCTACGGCGTGGAGATAGACCTCTACGACCCGATCGCGAACTCCTACTTCGACTACGACTACGTGTCGTACACGGTCATGAAGGACCAGTCGACCTGGGACAAGTCGATCGGCGGACTGGATGTCTTCGAGGTCATCGTGCTCCTGCTGCTGGCGCTGATCATCGTGGTGCTCATAGTCATGCCCATGGTCAAGGGCAGGATGGGCGCCCCGAAGCAGCCCAAGGCACCCGAGCCGGCGATGCCCGTGCCCCCGCCCGCAGAGGGGAACCCCCCGAGCGGCTGAAGGCGAACGGTGAGGCGAAGGAACGCTGAAACCCTTTAACTCCAACTTTTATCTGTTCTCCGAAGGGCCTGGGCCATGCACGCGGCCGCGCCTTGAGACAACGCTTATACCCCACCTCCCCGATAGGCGGACGATGCCTGACAGGGACGTGGCCGTGGTCGGCCTGGGATACGTCGGCATACCCCTCGCCGTGCTCCTAGCGGACAAGGGGCTCGACGTCGTCGGGATAGACCTCTCCGAGGAGAGGGTGCGCGACGTGAACGCGGGGGAGCTGCCCCTCAAGGGCGACGAGCCGGGGCTCGCCCAGAGGCTCAAGAAGGTCGTCAAGGCCGGGAGGCTGAGGGCGGCCACATCCTACGACGAGCTGAGGGACCGCACCGCGGTCTTCGTCTGCGTCGACACCCCGCTCGACGACCAGCGCAGGCCCGACCAGACCCGGCTGCTCACGGCGGCCACCGGGATCGGGGAGAACATGCGGAAGGGGACGCTCGTCGTCGTCGAATCCACCATCGCCCCCGGGACGATGCTCAACGTCGTCGCGCCCGTGCTCGAGCGCGTGAGCGGCATGTCCCGCGGGAAGGACTTCAAGCTCGCCCACTGCCCCGAGAGGGTCATGCCCGGGAGGCTCATCCACAACCTCACGACCTACGACCGCGTCCTGGGAGGCCTCGACCAGGCGAGCGTCTCCAGGGCGACGGCCATCTACTCCAGGATCATGAAGGGGAAGCTGCATCCGACGGACCTCACGAGCGCGGAGATCGTCAAGACCGCGGAGAACACCTACAGGGACGTGCAGATCGCCTTCGCGAACGAGGTCGCGCTCATCTGCGAGAAGCTCGGGGTCGACGCCTTCGAGGTGCGCAGGCTGGTCAACACCTGCCCGTTCAGGGACATGCACATACCGGGGGCGGGGGTCGGAGGGCACTGCCTCCCGAAGGACCCGTGGCTGCTCGCCTACGGGGGCAGGTCCGCCGAGCCGCACATCATACCCGTCGCCAGGGCCATCAACGACGGGATGCCGTTCCACATGCTCGACCTGGCCGAGGACGCCCTCGCGGAGGCCGGGGTCAGGCGCAAGGACGCCGTCGTGGCCGTCCTGGGCGCATCGTTCCTGCAGGACAGCGGCGACACCAGGAACTCGCCCTCCGTCCCGGTCATAGAGGGGATGGGGACGGCGAAGGAGCTCAGGGTGCACGACCCGTTCGTCGATGAGATGGCGGGTGTAGGGGTCACGCGCGACCTCGAGGAGGCGCTGACCGGCGCCGACATCGCGGTGTTCATGGTCTCGCACAAGGAGTACGCGAAGCTCACGCCGGCCAAGCTCAAGAGGCTCATGAGGACCTTCGCGGTGGTTGACGGGCGCAACATCTTCGATGCGGCCGCGATGCAGAAGGCCGGCTTCGTCTACAGGGGCCTGGGGAAGGGGATCACCCGAGGAGCTCGGAGAGGCCGTCGCTGAGCGACACCTCGGTCGAGAAGCCGATCAGGTCCCTCGCACGCCTCATGTCCGCGCAGCTGTGCCTTATGTCGCCCTGCCTCGGTGGACCGAACTCGGGCTCGAGCCTCTTGCCCGAGAGCGAGACCACGAGCTTGGCGAGGTCCACTATGCTGGTCACGGACCCGCTCCCGCAGTTCAGCACCTCGCCCGAGAGGTCCTTGCGCTCCGCGACCATGCGCACCATGCGCGCGACGTCCTGCGCGTGTATGAAGTCCCTCGTCTGGAGGCCGTCGCCGTCTATCAAGGGCGGCAGCCCGGCCGACACCCTCTCGACGAACTTGGTGATCACGCCGGAGTAGGGGCTCTTGGGGTCCGCCCTCACGGAGTAGAAGTTGAACGGCCTTATCACGACCGCCTGGAGAGGGGTCGACGCCGCGTACGCGAGTGCGAACCGCTCGCCTGCGAGCTTGCTCGAGCCGTAGTTGCTCATGGGCGCCGTCGGATGTCCCTCGTCTATCGGCACCCGCTTCGGGTCCCCGTAGACCGCGGCGCTGCTTATGTAGACGAACCTGGAGGCCCCCGCACCGAGCGACTCGTGGAGGAGGTTGACGGTCCCGACGACGTTCGTCTCGGCGTCGGTCAGCGGGTCCTCGAAGGACCTGACGACGCTCACCTGGGCGGCGCAGTGCACGACGCAGTCCACGCCCTTCATCGCGGCTCTGACGTCCTTCGGCCTCCGGATGTCGCCCTCGACGGTGACCTCCTTGACGCCGGGGTAGGGGGACGGCCTGATGTCGAGCCCTATGACCTCGTGCGCGCCGGCCATCATCTCGCACACTATGGAACCGAGCTGGCCAGCGCTGCCCGTCACGAGTACCTTCATCGGGGGACAATCGGGCAGGTGGGATATCTAGGTTCTCAGGGGCTCAGACGAGGTCTTCCTTCTGCCCCGACCGCATGGACCTCAGGGCGGCCTCCGCTATCCTGAGCGTGTGGACCGCGTCCTCCCCGGACACGAGGGGGCGTGTCCCCTTCTCGGCCGCGGAGACGAAGTCCTTGAGCTCGCGCTTCAGGGGCTCCTCCTTCTTCAGCGCGATGCGCCTCAGGTCGAACTCGAGCGGGACGTTGTACAGGTTGCCCTTGTCTATGGACTGGAACGACGAGGAGCAGACCAGCGC
>JALOTO010000106.1 GCA_025457845.1 Thermoplasmata archaeon
TGACGCGAACGGCATGCAGTACGACCTCGAGAGGGGGATCCTGGATGTCGCGCAGTTCCCGCCGGACAACTACAAGGCCATCAAGGACCAGATAGAGGATGGCAATATCAACAACATGACGGCTTACGACGGGCTGAAGTGCACGCAGTACTGGACCGAAATCGGTATAAACATGAACCCGGGTGGTCCCAACCCGAGCAGGCTCGACCCGTACATCAGGTGGGCGATGGCGATGTCCACCAACAAGACTTACATCGTCCAGAACTTCTACAAGGGTTTCGCTGACGAGGGCACAACCCTGATATCCCCGGTCAACGAGAAGTGGCACTACGAGCCGACCGAGGACGAGCTGTTCCCGTTCGACCTCGATGCTGCTTCGCAGATGCTCGAGGATGCGGGGTACGTGTACACAGACGACTCGCCGACCGTGAGAGTCTGCTCAGCCGACAGCTGGGCCGTCCAGGAGGGACTGGTCCCAGTCGAGACTCCCCTGCAGTACGATATGCTGATCAGGCAGGAGTTCCCCGAGGAGAAGGAGATAGCGAAGTTCCTCGCGGCTCAGTGGGCGAACATCGGCATCGACATAGAAATCAGCGTGGTCACCGAGGTCACGCTCTCCACGATAGTCTACACATACACCTACGACACCATGATATGGTACTGGAGCGCGGACCCCGACCCCAACTTCATGCTGTTCTGCCAGTCCAAGAACTCGTGGAATGGATGGTCGGACAACCAGTACTCTAATGAGTCGTACGAGGAGAACTACAGCAGATCAGTCTCCGAGTTCGACTACGACCTGAGGAAGGAGTACTGCGACAACGTGCAGAGGATCAGCTACCAGGACGCCGCGTACATCCTCCTCGCCTACCCGTACCAGACATACATCTGGAGGACCGACACGTTCGAGGGCTGGGGCGACTGGGAGGCCAACCCCGGGAGGAGCATCGACGCCTTCTGGACAGGCAATCCGCTCTGGTTCGACCTGAAGCCCATCGGCGATGGCGGAGGCGACGTCGACATCATGATGATCGCCATCGGCGGGGGCGTGGCCGTCGCCGCCGTAGTGGCGGTCGTCCTCGGCCTCAAGTTCCTCAAGAAGAAGGGGGGCAAGAAGGAGGACTCTGAAGAAAGCGGAGGAAGTCCTCTCGGCGACTGATGTCAAACCATTCATCGGGCCCTGTGTCGGGGCCCAAACACATTTCATATATAGCTAGGAATCCAAGGAACAGGAAGGGGAAAGAGAGGTCGTATCCTGAGCCCTACGGACGGGAGATCGAAGGGATCGGAAGGCATATGCTCCGAGCGGGAGCGCGACCGGCCCGATGAGGAGGCGGGAGTGACATGGCGGGGATGAGAGGTTACGTCCTGAGGAAGACGGTCTATCTCGTGATAACCCTCTTCATCATAATCTCGTTCAACTTCTTCCTCTTCAGGATCATGCCGGGCGATCCGGCGAAGGTCCTGGTCCCCAAGACCGCGGACCAGGAGCTCATAGACGAGATCAGGGCCGAGTTCTACCTGGACAGGCCTATCCACGAGCAGTACGCGAGGTACGTCATATCCGTGTTCCAGCTCGATTTCGGCATAAGTACAGGCGTGAGGAAGTTCGCCGATATCAATGACATCATCGGCCCCGCCGTCTTCAATACCATTCTGTTAGTCGGGATAGGCACCGCCCTGGCGATCTTCCTTGGCATCACCATAGGCAAGTTCGCCGCATGGAGGAGGGGGAAACCTGCAGACGCGATGAGCATGAGCTTCGCCCTCGTCTTCTACTCGATGCCGACGTTCCTGTTCGCGCTGCTGATACTCATGGTGTTCGCCGGAGAGCTGAGATGGTTCCCGTCGAGCCAAGCCTACGGCCAGCTGCCTTTCGTGGATAGGGCGCCGAGGTACGACGACATGGCCATCTGGGAGAAGATCCTCAGCAGGGGATACCATCTCGTGCTGCCGATAATAGCATTCACCCTCGAGATCATGGCCGAGTTCGCCATCATCATGAGGAACTCGCTCACGGACGTCCTCACCGAGGACTACATCACGACTGCCAGGGCCAAAGGGCTGTCCAACAAGGCGATCCTCAACGACCACGCCATGAGAAACGCCATGCTGCCAGTCGTGACCGTGATGGCGATAAGCATCGGCTGGATGCTAGGTGGGACCATCATGGTCGAGATGGTCTTCTCTTACGAGGGGGTCGGCCTCCTCACATGGGATGCCGTCGTCTATCTGGACTACCCGCTCCTGCAGGCGCTCTTCCTTCTCATGGCGATCGCCGTGCTCTTCGCGAACCTCATCGCCGACATCATCTACACATACCTCGACCCGAGGGTGAAGGTCTAAGGGGATACGATGGAAGGACACGATCTTGGTGGATTGACAGGTAAGCATGCGCGCGCGCGCGTCACGGCGGCAGTGGCGGCGCTCGTCATGTTCTGCACATTCGCCCTCATGGCCGTACCGGCCCCGTCTGGCGCCACGACGGCGGTCCAGGACACCATTCCGCCCGTGGCGAACGCGGGAGCGGACTTCGACGCGTGGATAGGATTCCCGTCCGAGCTGGACGGCACAGGGTCGAGCGACAACATCGGCATCGTGAACTACACCTGGACGTTCCAAGACCTCGGCGACGTCGTCCTCTACGGACCGACCGTGACCTACTCATTCCAGGCGGCGGGAGAGGTCAATGTCCTGCTGAACGTCAGCGACGTCGAGGGCAACTGGGACACGGACACCGTCGTCGTGACGGTGGAGCTCGACACCACGGACCCTGTCGCCAACGCCGGTCCCAACCTCACGATAAAGGCCGGAATGACATCCCGGATAAACGGCTCGCGCTCGACGGACAACACGGGGATGGTGGTGGAGTACACATGGAGCTTCGTCTACGACGGCGAGGAAGTCGTCGTTGACGGGATGCTTCTCGAGTTCACTTTCAACAGGTCTGGCACCTACAACATCACGCTCACGGTGACCGACGCGATGGGGCTCGAGGACGAGGACTACATGATCCTCACCGTCGAGAGGATACCCACCTGGATCGAGGAGCACTGGCTCGGGGTGCTCTTCTGGGGCGCGCTGATAGGGGTGGTGGCCTACGCCATCATCGGCAAGCTCCGCAGGGACGGGACCCTGGTCACCAAGATGGACATCGAGAAGTTCAAGGTCCAGTCGAAGAACGCCAAGAAGACCTGGAGGATATTCAAGGCCAACAGGCTCGGCTTCGCGGGGTTCATAGTGCTGCTCATCTTCGTCGCGATGGCGGTCTTCGCCCCCTGGCTGTCGACCGTCCCGAACCCCGACCGGGTCGAGAACCACGAGCCGGCCGTGTTCGACGAGAACAACGAGGCGATCTGGGAGAACCCGCTGCCGCCGTCCCTGGACCCTTCACCCTACACGGACATGGTCCATCCGTTCGGCACGGACAACACGGGCAAGGACGTCTACAGCCTTACCCTGTACGGCACCCGTGCGTCCCTCAAGGTCGGCATGCTGGCCACATTCATATCTGCGGTCCTCGGCTCGGTGATCGGCCTCGCCGCCGGATACTTCGGCAGGGTGACCGACGAGGTGCTGATGAGGGCCACCGACTTCTTCCTCACCCTCCCGTGGTTCCCCCTCATGATAGTCATGATGGCGATCCTCGGGCCGAAGTTCGACTATGTCATAATCGTCATTGGCATAACGAGCTGGCCATCCACCGCGAGGATAGTCAGGTCCCAGGTCCTCACGATAAAGGAGAGGCAGTTCATCGAGCGCGCCAGGGCCGTCGGGGCCGGCGACGGGCACATAATCAGGACGCACATCCTCCCTAACACCCTGCCGCTGATATTCGCCAACACCGTGCTGCTCATCTCCCTCGCGATATTCTCCGAGGCGTTCCTGGACTTCTTCGGGCTCGGCGACCCGTCCGTCATAAGCTGGGGGACCATGCTCGAGGCGGCGTACGAGTACGCGGCCTTCGCGTCCGGCTCGTGGTGGGTCATCATCGCGCCCGGCGCAGCGATCGTCATAATGGTCCTTTCGTTCTCGCTGGTGGGATACGCCCTGGACGACGTGCTGAACCCGAAGCTGAGGAGACGCTGAACGGGCCTCCGCTCCGACGGGACACCCTTGGAAAATCTGGAAACGATTTGAGGGGTTTCGAGCGGATGCTTGACGCCTACTTCTTGGGCGCCTGTTCGAGCGCGGCCTGCCTCTTCCTGAACCACTGGAGGTAGCCCATCGCGAACTTGTCCTCCGCCCAGAAGAGCTTCGACGACTTGAGAGCCGCCTGCATGCTCGGGTCGTTCGGGTTGCCGATGAAGCAGGTCATGCCCTGGCCCGCGGCCATGAGCATGAACGATGCGTTGAGCATCTGCCTGTCGGGCAGGCCGAACGAGACGTTGCTCAGCCCGACCGTCGTGTTGACGCCGAGCTCCTCGCTGCAGACCCTGATCGTGTCGAGCGTGGCCTTCGCGCCCTTGTCGCTGGTGGCGCACGCGAGCGCGACGCAGTCGATTATGATGTTCTTCCTGTCGAGGCCGGCCTTCTCCGCGCGGTCGATGATCTTCTTAGCGATCTCTATGCGCTTCTCGGTCGTCTGCGGGATGCCTGCGTCGTCTATGCAGAGGCCGACCAGCGCCGCCTGGTATTCGGCCGCGAGCGGTATGACGACATCCATCCTCTTCTCCTCGCCTGTGGTGGAGTTGATGCCGGGCCTGCCCTGCACGTGCTTCAGCGCGACCGCGAGCACCTCGGGGTTGGACGTGTCGATCCACAGAGGGACGTCGACTGCGCCCTGGACTATCCTGAGGGCCTCGAGCATGGCGTGCTTCTCGTCGATGCCTGGAACTCCGACGTTGATGTCGAGCACGTCCGCGCCGTTCGCGACCTGCTTCTTCGCCTCGACCTCGAGGACCTCGAATTGGCCGGCCTTGAGGGCCGCGATAAGGTCCTTCCTGTTCGTCGGGTTGATCCTCTCGCCGATGATGACGGGCGTCTTCGTCGCGCCGATCTTCACCGTCTTCGCCGTTCCCTTCAGTTCGATGACTGGAACCGTTGCGCAGGGCATGTTTTTTCCCTCCTATGGCGGGGGAGAATGCCTTTTCCTAGATTAAGTTTCCTGAAATCTCCGTGCCCGTGAGAGGCGGCTGCGTGGGAGATTGGCTGTCACGTTTTTTATTCGGCCGCATTTTTCAGAAGCCAGGGATGCGCCGTTCGTCGGAGAGGGCGCATACAGAAACCTTAATTAGGGTATCGAGTATGCCGGTTTGAAAACGGAACGCCGAGGGCCCGTCAGAGGACGGATGTCCTGGCTCCGGACGGGCTCCCGACAAGGTCGGTCCCGGAGGATGGAAATCGGGGGTACAACCAATGGCAGATGCAGTAACGCGCCTGAAGGAAGCGGTAATGAACTACGAGATGGAGACCATAGCCGACCTGGCCACGCAGGCCCTGAAGGACGGCGTCGACCCGCTCGTGGCGATAGAGAAGG
>JALOTO010000107.1 GCA_025457845.1 Thermoplasmata archaeon
CCTGGGAACACTGACCGTGTGCTGCGCGGTGTTCGATCTCGCCGGTAACGGGTATGTGAGCGGAGGCGACTTCTTCCAGTTGTTCACATATGGTGGAACGACGGCCTTCTCTGCGGCCACCTCGTACGGCGCAGTCCTGATCTACGAGCCCTTGGGGGAAAAGATAGGCACCGGGATAGTCTTCACGGCCTGACGCAGCCGCCGCACCCCTTTT
The DNA here is from genome assembly GCA_025457845.1 of Thermoplasmata archaeon. The sequence continues at coordinate 215 of JALOTO010000107.1, forward strand.
ATCACCGTTCGCGTTTCCCCCTCTGTAGAGGGGGAAGGAATGAACATCCAGAAACCAGCGAAGCTCAAGAAGGGTTCCCGCGTGGCGGTCATCTCGCCGTCCAGCAAACCGGACCACTTCGGCATCAAGATCGGCATCGACCAGCTCGAGAAGATGGGCCTGAAGGTCGTCCTCGGTGACACCACCAGGAAGCTCATGACCGTAGGGCCTCTCGCCGCCGAGGACAAGGCCAGGGCCAAGGACTTCAACTGGGCCTTCAAGGACGACTCCATAGACGGGGTCCTCTGCGCCACAGGCGGCTACGGCTCGCTCAGGGTCCTGGACCTGCTCGACTTCGACATGATCAAGGACCACCCCAAGCCATTCCTCGGGTTCAGCGACATCACTGCGTACCACATCGCCCTGAACCAGATCTGCGGGATGATCACATTCCACGGCCCCGTGGTCGACATAGAGATCACCAAGGGCCAGGAGGAGATCGACGTCCAGAAGAAGGACCTCCAGAAGGTCGTCAGGCAGCTCATGGGCGAGGACCCCATCGAGGAGATAGAGAACCCCGAGGACGGCATGATGCTCATGACCATCAACGATGGGAAGGCCTCCGGGAGGCTCTGCGGAGGGAACCTGACCCTCTGCGCCAGCACCCTCGGGAGCGAGTACGAGCTCCAGTCCAAGGACAAGGTGCTCATGCTCGAGGAGGTCAAGGAGACCTACTACTACATCGAGGCCCACCTGACCCAGCTGAGGCTCTGCAAGAAGCTCCAGGACGCGCGCGGGATCATAATCGGGGAGATCTCGGACATGTCCACGCCCGAGAGGATCTATCCGAGCGTCGAGGAGATCGTGCGCGAGCGCGTTGGCGGGGCCGACAAGCCGTCCATATGGGGCCTCTGCTGCGGGCACGGGCGCAGGAACATGCTACTTATGTTTCTAGTTTTTCACTTCCTGGCTCGACTTATGCGTCGGTTCTTTATACCAACAACGATATATCCATACCACAAGAGGTATGATTCGACTTGCTGGATAGGCAGTTTTTGATGGCTCTAGCCAAGAAAGGCCGGATCGAGGCGGTCCGGACCCTCAAGGCGCATCACGACCGCGAGTTCACGATAAACGAGCTAGCTAGGACCGCGGACATCCCCGTCATGACCGCTTGGAGGGCCGTGAAGGAGCTGAAGAAGATTGGGATAGTCCGGACCAGGAGGGTCGGGAACGCCATGAGCGTCACCCTCTGCGACGACAAGGAGCGGCTCAAGGCCCTCAGGCTCATCCCGGACACCGACCCACATAGGACATCCGCCCGGCTGTACGCTAAGGGCCTGTCCGAGCACGCCTGGCTCATCGAGTGCAGGCTCTTCGGGAACATAGGCAAGGGAGAGCACGGTCCGGAGGACGAGGTCGATGTCGCCGTGGTCTACGATCAGGACATGGTCGGGGAGCAGGAGGCCCGGGAGGCAGCCACGGCCGCCGCAGAGCGGGTCCGCGAGGAGACCAACATCGCCATCGTCCCCCTCTGTATCCCGAAGAAGGAGATGTCCAGGCGCGGTGGGCTCGCCGCGGAGCTCAGGGACAAGGAGATCATCTGGAAGCGGCCAGGGCAGGAATGACGCCCGCCGAGACCAGGAAGACCATACTTGAAATAGCCCGGAGGGGCATACTCGGGACAGCAAAGGGTGGGTGTCAGAACTGCCGCCGTCGCTCCCGCGGTCGGATCGCGGTATCTTCCTCATGGCGATACCTTTCGTCGTCCTAGCCGCATTCTCACTGCTCCTGCTCAACGACGACGACACCGCAGCGGCCATCGATCTCACGGTTCCGGCCCTAGCCGCAGTGGCCACTGTCTTCATCGCGCTGCTCTGGCACAGGAGCAGGAACCCCCTGTTCAGGTCGACCGGCGTCTGGTTCGCGGCCGCCTTCGGCCTTCTGACGGCCGGGTGGATATGGTACACCCTGCAGTCCAGGATCGACGGGGAGATAACCGGGCTGTCGATGTCCGACGGCCTGTGGATAGGCGGATACCTGGTGCTCGCCTACGCCCTCTTCCTCACCGTCGTCACCATCAAGGTCGAGATCTCGAAGGGCATCGTCGCCACCGAGGCCGTCTACGGCATCCTCATCATCGCCCTCGTCAGCTACTCGATCTACCTGTCGGTGGAGGAGGCAGGCCTCACGACGGAGGTCATCACGTACAGCGCCTACCCCGTGCTCGACATAGTGGTGCTGGGCCTCCTCATCCTGGTCATGTGGTACCTCAGGAAGGGGCAACTCAGCGATTTCTGGCTCATCCTGACTGTCTCCGCGTCCTTCTGGATGGCCGGGGACATAACCTACCTGCTCGACTCCGCGGCCGGGACGTACGCGGTCGGCTCCAACCCGGACCTGCTGTTCCTCTGCAACTACGGCCTCATGGCCCTGGGCATGGGCATGCTCGTCGCGGCGCAGAGGCGGGGGACGCCGTCATCCAAGCCTGAGAAGGGCGTCGGCATAGGCGGCAGCAGGAAGTTCGAGGCGGGGACCGTCTACCTGTTCTGGGACGAGACACCGGACCGCGCGCTCAAGGCGACCATCGGCGGGATCGGCGAGGGGCTGGAGGGACTGATCATCTCGAGGAGGAGCCCAGCCGACATGACGGCCAGGTTCGGCCTGAAGAGGACCCCGATGCTCTGGATCACGACCGTCCCCGGGCCGGACCACGTGAACCCGTCGAACCTGGGCATCCTGAGCGACAGGATCGCGAGGTTCGTCGAGCGCGGGACCAACTCTGTCGTGTTCCTGGATGGCTTCGAGACCCTCGTGACCCACAACGACCCGAAGAAGGCGATGCAGACTCTGGACCGCGTCAAGGACATAGTGAGGGCGCACGGGTCGAGGCTGGTCATCACCATGGACAGGCGGACCGTCGCCGACAAGGACGCCGCCCTGATAGAATCCAACGCCGAGAAGGCCTGAGGTGACTGCTACCCTACTGCCCCTTCACGTTCGCGAAGTGGTCGTAGACCATCCTCGCGATCTTGGACTGGGCGAGCCTCGCCTTGGCCATCGAATCCTCGGGGATGTTCCTGAAGAACACGCAGAGGATGACCCTCGAGTGCGACGAGACGTAGATTATGCCGACGTTGGTCAGGGACGCGGCCGACACGCCCGACTTCAGGGCGAACCGTATGTCCGGGGATATCAGCGAGGACATCGCGGTCGAGTCCTTCTGCATCAGGAGCATCGAGAGCATCATCTCGCAGGACTCCTTCGACGCTGCCTCGCACTTGACGACCTTCTCGAGCAGCATCCCGATCTCCCTCGGCGTCCCGAGGTTGTCGAAGACCTCGTCGTAGACCTTCTGCGTCTTGACCTTCTTCTCGGCCTTCAGGCCGTAGATGCCCTGCCACTTCGCCCTGAACTCCTCGACCGACAGGCCCATGGCCTCCCTCTCGGTCTCGTTGAGCGCCTTCATCCGGTCTATGTCGGAGAGGCCCTTCCATTTGCGCGCGGCCTCGGGGATGTGGAGTTCCTTGAACGGGCCGTAGCCCATGGACATGAGGAAGCTCTCCCTGTAAGGGATGTAGATCTGGGTCTTGGCCAGCCCCATCTCCTTCATGAGCATCCCGACCCTCTGGATGCCTATGCGCTTCCAGAGCATCTCGGAGGCCGTGTTGTCAGTGGCTATGATCATGAGCGACAGGAGGTCCCTGACGGTCGGGTTCAGGCCCGGCTGGAGGTACTGGAGTATGCCCTCGCCGATGCAGTAGTGCCTCGGCTCCAGCTCGATCCTCTCGTCCAGCGAGATGAGCCCCTCGTCGACCTGCTTGAGGGTCTCGATCATGACCGCGAGCTTGAAGACGCTTGCGAGCGGGTAGATCTTGTCCGCGTCGATGGCGAGCTCCTTCCCGGATTCGATGTGCTTCATGTAGAAGCCCATCTGGCCCTTGACTTCCTTCGCCGCCTTGTTGATCTCGGTCCTGAGTTTCATCAAGTCGGCATCCGTCGCATGGTGTTTCCGGTCTGGGCTCAAAGTACCTACCCTCTGGCGACCTTCTAAGCGGGACCGTCGGCTTCGCCGGCGTTCCGCCCGGCCGCTGTGAAAGGATAGGGTTGTCGGTATTTAGGCGCTTTGATGGGACATCCAGATGGCCCGATGCCGGAAAAGGGACAATGCATCCAGCAACCAAAAAGGTCCAATAAAAAGAGGGCTATCCCCCACCAGTTTAGGAGGAGGTGCCCAGAATGACGCAGGGGGACTACGCTAGGTTGAGCCAGAGGAAGCCCGGAGTGCAGATCATCGACAAGGAGGCATTCCGTCGTATACACGACGCCTCCCTGGACGTCCTCGAGAAGGACGGGCTGAGGGTCCACAGCGAGAAGGCACTGCTGCTCCTCAAGGAACACGGCGCCAAGACGGACACCAAGACCATGACCGCTTGGCTGCCCAGGAACCTCGTCGAGGGCTGCCTCAAGAACGTCCCGAAGCAGTGGAAGATGAGGGCGAGGAACGGAAAGTACGACCTCGACCTCGACGGGAGGCACGTCTACTTCACCCTGGACGGGTGCGGCGTGCAGGCCATCGACCTCCAGACGGGGAAGAGGCGTCCCGCGAAGAAGCAGGACATAATCGACACCGCGAAGATCGTGGACCATCTGCCCGGGATAGGCTACTACACGCCGCCCGTCGCCCCCCAGGACGTGCCGCTCCACGCCCACGTGCTCCACCAGGTGCACACGGGGTACACCTACAACGAGAAGTTCGTCATGTCCGAGTCGACCACGACGGCCCTCGAGGCGCGGCTGCAGATCGAGATGGCCAAGGCCGTCGCCGGCGGGGAGAAGGAGCTCATGGAGAAGCCTTCCCTCTCGGCCGTCATCTGCACCGTCTCGCCGCTCATCCTGGACGGCGGTGGCAGCGAGGCCCTGATCGAGTTCGCCAAGGCGGGGGTCCCGGTCAACATAATGAGCATGGCCCAGGCCGGGGTCTCCAGCCCGGCGACGCTGGCGGGGAACCTGGTCGTCAACAACGCCGAGATGCTCGGGCTGGTCACGCTGGCACAGTGCGCCAGGAAGGGGGCGAGGACGATCTACGCCTCGGCCCTCGCGACCACCGAGCCGAGAAGCGGGGGATATGTGTCGGGCTCGCCCGAGGCGGCGCTCACATGCGCGGCTGCCGTCGAGCTGGGCAAGCACTACGGCATGCCGGCGCAGGCCTCCGCCTTCGGCACGAACGCCCTCGAGCCCGGGAACCAGGCCGCGGCGGAGCACATGATGACCGCCATGATGTGCATCAACTCCGGCGCGGACATGCTCAACGGCTTCGGCCTCCTCGAGGGGTCGACCGTGCTCTCGTACGAGCAGCTCATGTTGGACTACGACATCGTCACGACCCTGCTGGGGATCGCGAAGGGCATAGAGGTCGACGACGAGACCATCGCCAGGGGGCTCATCTCCGAGGTGGGCATCGCCGGGAGCTACCTCGCGAAGAGGCACACGCTCGCGCAGTTCAGGCAGATGTGGCAGCCGGTGGTCCACGAGCTCACGAACTACGAGGACTGGGTCAAGAAGGGGGCCGTCCCGCCGACCGTCAAGGCGAGGGAGGCCGCGAAGGTCATCCTCAGGGACCATGTGCCCGTGCCCCCGCAGAAGGACCTCGCCATGGAGCTGGATGAGATCCTGGTCCGCGGGGAGAGGACCCTCGCCGAGGCGCACCGGGCCTGACGCAGACCCGGGGACGGCTTGAGAGTACGCTCATCAGCGGTAGCGTTGAAAAGGGGGGACGGAGGCTGCGGGAAGGGCGGTCCCGATCAGGGGTTTGTTGGGGGGGGAGGAGAATCGTTGCCTGCGAGCCCGCATGATAACGAATGCTTCCTTCCTGCAACCTCGTATCGGGAGAATCGGCCTCCACCGTTCATATAGGCTTGTCCCCAGGAATCATCGCTGATAACATCGCCTGGCTCTCACCCAGCGGAAAACTATAACGAGGACCAGGACGTTGACGGCGGCGTGACCGAGACCCCCGTCGGACCGGCCGTCCCCCTGCCACGCACCGTGAGGGGAGTGGTCTTCGACCTGGACGACACGCTGGTCGTCTCCACCGTCGATTTCGGCAAGTTCAAGCGGCTCGTGATAGAGAGGCTGGTGTCGTTCGGGGAACCCAGGGAGGCCTACGACACCTCCGAGACGATCGTGAAGACCATCGCGAGGTTCGAGGAGAGGATGACCGCCCG
>JALOTO010000108.1 GCA_025457845.1 Thermoplasmata archaeon
CCGTTGACCATGCTTATGACGCCCGGCGGGAAACCCGCCTCCTCTATGAGCTGGAACATGTACTGGGTCGTCAGCGGCACCTGCTCGGAGGGCTTGACTATGAACGTGTTGCCGGTCGCGACCGCGTACGGCCAGAACCAGAACGGGACCATGCCCGGGAAGTTGAACGGGCAGACCGCCGTGAACACTCCGAGCGGGCTGATGAGGACCTCCTCGTCTATCCCCGAGGCGGCGCCGTCCTCGAGGTTGTAGCCCATCTGCAGGGATGTGATGCCCGAGGCCACATCGATGTTGTCGATGCACCTTCTGGTCTCGCCTCTGGCATCGTCGATGGTCTTCCCCTGTTCCTGGGATATGATCCTGGCGATGTTCTCGTACTCGCGCTCCATGATGGCCTTGAGCTTGAAGAACGGGACGGCCCTCTGTATCGGCGCCGTCTCCCTCCAGCTCCACCAGGCCTCCTGGGCCGCCTCGATGGCGGCCTTGGTCTCGTCAACGGTGGACAGCGGGACCTTCGCGATGACATCCGTCGTCGCTGGGTTCCTCACATCGAGCCACTTGCCCGTCTGCGAGTCGGTCCATTCTCCGTTCACGAAGTTCCTGACCTTTCCATAATCCGTCTTCACTGCGGGTAGCACAGCCATCCTATCGAATCCTCTCGGTCCGTCCGCCTCGCGCGGCGGGTGTCGGTCATGAGAACGCGGCCGCCTGCGCCCGCGGGCGACTGCGGGCCGCACCTCCCCCTCCGATGTTCCGCCGCCTTGTTCGGAATTCATTCAGGTTTTCGGTCAAAAATCTGCAGATGAATCAGCAAATCCTGGCCTTGTTCGCATGTGCTCCCCCGTATTATACATTACGGTGAGAATCTGGCACGGATGCTGCCGCCAGGTCATCGGATTCACCGGGAACGGGTCATGTCACGTTGAGTCGCCTCTCCCATCGGTCTATGAGAGGGATGAAGCGCTTCCTCAGCTCGGGCCCTCCCAACTCGGCCTCCATGGCCGCGAAGCCGTCTGCGATCAGTGAGAGCTCGTCGGGGGAGAGGACGTCAACGGCTATCGAGAAGACGATGGAGTCCTCCTTCTGCATGTGGGGGACCAGGGCGCTCACGTATTCCCTCCCGTGGTGCAGGATGTCCGCCCTCACCCTCTCGTCGAGCTTGGCCTTGCCGAGCTCGGCCAACGCGTGCGAGTGCACGCGCCCGCGCGTGTGCTCCTCCACCATGACCTTCAAAGGGCCGACGTGGGGTGGGACGCCCTTCGACTCAAGCTTCGAGAAGAGCATCTGCTCCTCCTTCGCGTGATGCAGTCCCTCTACGAAGAGCATGCAGAACTCGGCGGCGTCGGAGATCGGGGATGGGTCAAGCTCCTCCCTCCTCTCCAGCCGGTTGAGCCCGGCCCAGAGGACCTTGAACATCCTCTCGATGAGCCTGTGATCGTCCCTAAGGGAATCCATCGGGTTCAGAGATACGACCCCGCTGCACAGATATTGGCCGACGGGGTGATAATGATTCTCCGCGCCAGGTCCGGAGCTGGAAAACGTGGAAGGGATTTGGGTGAAAGGGTTTGGCCTGACTGGCTATGTTCAGGAGAGGCCCGCCTTCTTAGTCTCCTCGGCTATCGCGGTGCCGAGGATGTCGAGGCCCTTCTCGAGGAGGTCCTGCTTGATGACCAGCGGCGGGTGCAGCCTGATCACGTTGTTGTATGTCCCCGCGCTCAGGATGTACAGGCCCTTCTTGAAGCAGCTGAGCTGGATGCTCCTGACGAGGTCCGGCACCGGCTCCTTGCCCTTCTTCGTCTTGACCAGCTCCATGCCGAGCATGGCCCCGATCCCGCGGACGTCGCCGACGACCTCGAACTCCTCCTTCCACTCGCGGAGGCGCTTCATCTCGACCCTGTTGATCATCTTCGTGTTGGGCAGCGCCTTCTTGGTCAGCTTGATGGACTCGAGCGCGCCAGCGCAGCAGACCGGGTTGCCTCCGAAGGTACCGCCAAGGCTCTTCGGCGGCGGGGTCTTCATGATCTCCTCCCTGCCGGTCACGCCTCCGAGCGGCATGCCGAGGGACAGGCCTTTGCCTGAGACGATCATGTCGGGCTCGCACTTCCAGTGCTCGATGGCGAACATCTTGCCGGTCCTGCCGAAACCGGTCTGGACCTCGTCGTCTATGAAGACGACCCCGTTGTCGTCGCAGGCCCTCTTGACCTTCTCCCAGTAGCCCGGCGGCGGGTTGATGAAACCGCCCTCGCCCTGGACCGGCTCCCCGACCAGCGCGCAGACGTCCCCCTCGAGGGGCTTCGTCTCCATCACGGTCCTGATGGTGTCGACGCACGCGAGGTTGCAGGACGGGTGCTCGAGTCCGAGCGGGCACCTGTAGCAGTAGGCGAAGTCGACGTGCTGGACGTACGGGACGAGCGGGTGGAAGCCTTCCCTGTAGGGCTTCTCCTTGCCCGTGAGCGTGATGTCCATGAAGGTCCTGCCGTGGAACGAGGTCTTGTAGGACATGATCCACTTCTTCTTGGTGTATGACCTCGCGATCTTCAGGGCGTTCTCGATCGCCTCGGACCCGCTGTTGAGGAATATGCTCTTGGTCATCTTGCCAGGGCATATCTTGGCCATCTCCTCGCAGAGCTCGATGTACGACTCGTAGGGCGAGACCATGACGCAGATGTGGATGAACTTGTCCAGCTGGTCCTTGCACGCCTTCACCATCTCGGGGGCCCTGTGGCCGCAGTTGTGGACGCCTATGCCCACCGTGAAGTCGAGGTAGACGTTCCCGTCGACATCCTTCATGAACGGGCCCTCGGCGTACTCGAGCGCCGCGGGCAGTCCGATGGCCACTCCGTCAGTGACGCACTTCTCCTTCCGAGCCATTATCTTCTTGGACTTGGGTCCCGGCGGCTCCACCACGATCTTCGGACCCTTCAGGTTCCATTTCTTGCTGGTGTTCAAGGTATCATTCTCCCCTGTTCAGGAAAACGTTGAGAGGAAGGTGTTTGGGAGGAAGGAGCTCACATCTCCTTCTCGATCTCGCGGACCGACTCCTGGAGGGCGTCCAGGCCGAAGTCCATCTCGTCCTTGCTTATGACGAGAGGGGGCGCGATCCTGAATGAGCACGGGCCTGCGCCTATCGCCACCACGCCCTTCTTCCAGGCCCTGTGTATGATGTCGTGGGCCAGGTCCCCGCCAGGTTTCTTCGTCTTCTTGTCCTGGACGATCTCGACGCCGATCATGAGCCCCTTGCCCCTGACGTCGCCGACTATCTTCGAGGTCTCCATGAACTCGCGCATGCGCTTCATGGCGTATTCGCCCATCCTCGTGGAGTTCTCCATGAGGCGCTCCTTCTCGATCACGCGTATCGTGGCGAGCGAGGACTCGCAGGCGACGGGCGTTCCGCCGAGGGTCGTGCAGTGGGACCCCGCGTCCCAGTCGAATATCTCCTCGCGACCTATGGTCGCGCCGAGGGAAATGCCCCCTCCTAGCGCCTTGGAGCTGCAGATGAGGTCGGGCACTACGCCCCAGTGCTCGATCGCCCACCACTTCCCGGTCCTCGCGAAGCCGCACTGGACCTCGTCGACCCCGTAGAGGATGCCGTACTTGTCGTACAGCTTCTTCAGCCTCTGGTGGTACTCCTTCGGTGGCACTACGTACCCGCCCTCGCCCTGGATGGGCTCGATGAGAGACGCAGCGACCTCGTCCGGAGGGACGTACTTCTTGAGGACGAAGTCCTCGATGAAGTCCACGCACCAGTAGTTGCAGTCAGGGTAGGTCATCTTGAAGGCGCACCGGTAGCAGTAAGCGTACGGCACATGGTAGACCCCCGGCATAGTCGGGAAGTACCTTGCCTTCTGGACTATCGAACTCGCGGTGAAGCTCAGGGCGCCCATCGACCTGCCGTGGAAGGCGCCCGTGTACGCCAGGAACAGAGGCCTCTTCGAGTGCCATCTGGAGACCTTCGCGAAGGCCTCTATGCTCTCGGCCCCGCTCCCGCTGAAGAACACCTTCTTCGTGAACTTCCCAGGGGTGATCTCGTTCAGCTTCTCGGCCAGCTGCACCGCGTACCGGTAGTAGAAGTCCGTGTAGCTGTAATGGAGCAGCCTTGCGGACTGGTCCTTTATCGCCTTCACGACCTCCGGGTGGCAGTGACCGACGTTCATCGCTCCGAGACCGCTGTTGAAGTCGACGTACTCGTTGCCGTCGACATCCTCGATGATGCAGCCTTTGCCCTTCTCCACCACCATTGGGTAGTAGTAGGGCCTGTTGTAGGGGGAGAGGACTTCCTTGTCCCGCTTCACCCACATCTTGGCCTTCGGTCCCGGGGGCTCGCACACTCTTTTCAAAGAAACCTTGTTCTTTCGTTGTTTGTTCAATATACCCCTCTTTAGGGCTCTTCGGACGTCAATGCGCATCACATAGTTTAGACTTTCTGCGACGGGGCACGCTCCCGCGGAAAGGCTTTATCCGAGCAAAGCTGCATGGCCTCGCGAGATGCCGACACTGCTCATAAGGTACGGCGAGATCGGGCTCAAGAGCGAGAGCGTCCGCAAGAGGTTCGAGAACTCCCTAGTCCAGGACATCCGAAGGAAGCACGCGCTCGCCCAGATCCCTTGCGTGATAACCTCGTCGAGGGGACGGATATACATCGACTCCGACGACTGGAGGAGGAGCAGCGAGGTCCTGTCGAGGACATTCGGCGTCGTCTCTTTCAGCCCGGTCACCAAGGTCCCGAGCGAGAAGGTCCAGCTCACGAAGCACGCGGTGGAGTTCTCGGACCAGCTGCTCTCCAGAGGGGCGACCTTCGCGGTCAGGGCGCGGAGGACCGGCAACCATCCCTACACGAGCCAATCGATAGCGGGCGACCTCGGCGCCGCGCTCCTGGACGCCTACGGGGACCGGGGCATCAAGGTCAAGCTCGACGACCCTGACGTCGAGGTGTTCGTCGAGGTCAGGGAGCGGCACGCTTTCCTCTACAGCTCCACGTTCCCCGGGCCGGGCGGGATGCCCAAGGGCACGCAGGGGAAGGTGCTCTCGGTCCTCGACTCGCCCGCGGGACCCGCAGCATCGTGGCTTCTGATGAAGCGTGGCTGCACGGTGATCGCCTGCTCGGACGACGTCGACCTGATCGAGGGGGTCCGCAGGTGGGACGCCGACCTCAGGACCGCGCCCCTTGAGAAGGACCTATTCGCCCTCGCGAGGCGGCACGAGTGCATGGGGATAGTGCTCCCGTGGAGCCTCGACGACCTCTCGCGTCTCAGCCCTCCGAAGGGAGACCTCCCGGTGTTCTATCCGCTCGTTGGGATGTCCGAGGACGAGGTCCGCGCGCTCATGGAGCGCGTGAGGTCCTAGGTCGCCTTCCTGTTGTGCGCCCTGAGGGACGGCCTCGCCTTCTCCGCACCGATGCCCTTCGACCTGACCAGCGCCCTGCCCTTCTTGCCGGCCGGGGTCAGGCCCCTGTTGGCCCGGTTGTGGTGCTTGGACGAACATATCCAGTTGATCTTCGGGTCGCTCTTGATGACCGGGTGGTTCGGGTCGACCAGGATGGTCTCGAACCACTTGTGCCTGCCGTCCTCTCCGACCCAGTACGACGCGAGCACCTCGAGGTTCGGGTAGTTCTTCCCCGCCCTCTCCTCCGCGATCCTCTGGATGTTCTTCCTCATGGTGATCTTGAGAATACCCTTCCTCTTCGGCCTGCGCCCCTTCCGGATCCTGTGCTTCCTCAGGCCGCCCTTCCTGACCTTTACGCGGACGATGACGAACCCTGGCTTGGCCTTGTATCCGAGCGCGCGGGCGCGGTCGAGCCTCGTCGGCTTGTCGACGCGGACGAAGGTCTCCTCCTGGCGCCAGTCGACGAGGCGCTGCCACATGAGCTTCTTCATCTGCTCGCTGTCGGGGTCCTTCCAGGCCTCGCCTATGTAGTGGTAGAATCCCTTCGCTCCGCCCAGCTTCTGGGCGGGCTTCTGCTCTGCGGTCGCGGGGGCAGCTGCCACCGGCGCATCGGCCTGCTTCGCTGGCTCCGCCTTCACCTTGCGCTCCTTCTTCGGAGCAGTCATCGTCTCATCAGCCATCGCAATCAACTCTCAGCAGTTTACGGGTTCACGCCTTAGCGCACATTCCCATGCGGGACCGGTGATGGTCTCGCCGCTGTGGAAGCAAGGAAACGAGTACCTTTATATAAGTCTGTTGGTGTCCTAATATCCCATAAAGTGGGATATTATGACAGATATGTCGGCATCTCTGGTTTGGAAGAGGCTCAACCTAGAGGGGGTCCGAGTAACAGACAGCCGGAGGATCGAGATGATGGCAGCAGGTCTCGGGAGGGATCCTGTCCGGACAATCCGCTACCTCCAGGAACACGGATACATTGTGAGGTTGCTGAGAGGGATATTCTATGTCAAGACGCCGGATGAGCGGATGCTCAAGACGCTCCAAGCATCGAAGTATGACCTCATCAGGATGGCGATGAAGGAGAAGGGGGTGAGGCACTGGCACCTTGGATTGAACACGGCGACCGCAATCCACGGGATGACTCACGAATATTTCTCGACGGACTTCGTAATCACCGACTCCTTCAGGACGACCAAGACCATCAAAATCAACGGCTCGAAATTCAGATTCGTCAGGAGAGGCAAAGCCCTCCAGGGATTCGGAGTGGAACGCTTGAAGGGAGTCCCGGTCTCTGACAAGGAGAAGACTGTGCTGGACCTTGTTCATTCAAGGATAATAGCAGGAGCCGCGGACACCGGTGCGTCCGAGCCCATAGCTGAATTCGAGGATTGCATCGATGCTGGGAAGGTCAGGGAATACGCGCGGCACTATCCATCCAGAGTACGCGAAGTGGTGGGGAGACACCTTTGAAGGACTTCTTCGACAACTTCGCTCGATTGAGCGGAGCCAGGCCTGAACTGGTCGAGAAGGACTACATACTGCACAGGATTCTGACCGCGCTCGCGAAGCGCACCGACATCTCCGAACGCCTGCTTTTCAAAGGAGGCACTTGTCTCGCACGAGCTTACGGAGACTACTACCGTTTCTCCGAGGACCTGGACTTCACATGGGCGGACCAGAGCATCTGGAAGGACAGGACCATGCAGAAGGCGAAGAAGGCGTGCTCGATCGAGATCGACCGGCTCGCGGGAGTCTTGACCGAGGTCTCCAACGATACTGGCATGGTGTTCAGCGGGGACAAGGCTGACAAGGGACATGTGAAGATCAGCAGTGGCGGCCGCATGGTGGTATTTCACCTCGCATATGAGTCGGAGGTCTTGCGGACCGACCAGAAGGTGAAGCTCGAGGTCAATTTCGTCGAGGACATTGTCTATCCGTCGATACTCCGACCCGTGCCCGGACTGGCCCACAAGTCCTCGTCTGGGAATGCGAGGTCCTTCCACCCTGAGACGTGGGCAGAATACGTCTCGCTGCCCTCCTGGAACTGCTACGACCCTCGGGAGATCCTGGTCGAGAAGTGCAGGGCGGCCCTGACGCGGAAGGTGAACAAGTGGCGTGACATCGTGGACATATGCTACATCGAGGATGTCCTCGGTCACCGCCTCGTGGACCACAGGGACGTCATAGGCAGGAAGGTCAGATTCATGACGGACTTGTACAAGAGGTATGACGAGAACATCTCGTT